>JABMRN010000257.1 GCA_013202515.1 Candidatus Omnitrophota bacterium
ATATCAAAGCGTGTTTAAAGGCAGAGGCATGGAGTTTGATGAGGTTCGGGAATACCAGCCTGGAGATGAGATTCGCAGCATAGACTGGAACGTTACCGCCCGGATGGGACATCCCTTTGTAAAAAAATACGTTGAAGAAAGAGAGCTTACAGTAATGCTTCTTCTGGATATGTCTCAATCATCGTATTTCGGGACGGTTAATAAGCTCAAGAGCCAGTTGGCTGCTGAAATATGTTCGGTGTTGGCCTTGTCAGCAAATAAAAACAATGACAAAGTAGGGCTCATAGCGTTTACTGATAAGGTTGAAAAATTTGTCCCACCAAGAAAAGGTATGCGCCATGTCTTAAGGGTTGTAAGAGAGGCGCTTTATTTTAAGCCCAAAGGCAAAGGAACAAATCTGCCGCAAGCAATTGAATATCTAAACAGGGTTACCAAGAGAAGGACGGTTACCTTCATCATATCCGATTTTTACGACGTGAACTACAGAATGCCGCTTTCGGTTTCAAATAAGAGGCATGACGTTATAGCGGTTACGATAACCGATCCCAGAGAACTAAAAATGCCGGATATCGGAATGATCAAGCTTGATGATGCTGAGACAGACCAAAGCTTTATCCTGGATACCTCCGACAGAAACTTAAGAAGATCATTTAACATAAATGCCATCCGCAAACTTCGCGAAAGAAAAAAAATATTCCAATCAGTAAGCGTTGACAACATCGACATTCACACTGATGTGCCTTACTCTAAAGATCTCTTCAGATTTTTCAGAATGAGAGAGATGAAAAGACGATAGACCTTCTCTATGACCGGAGTTACTCCCTACACAATAAATTTCGCTAGTATCCAAACAGATATTCGGGACATTAAGGGTCCGTTGAGTTTTCCAAGCAGGACAGGATTTTATCTTTCGGTAATCGCAGCAATTATTGTCGTACTTTTGATTATCAAGGTAGCATATTTAATAAAAAATAAGATTGCCCAAAAGAATGCCAAGCTAAAAACCCCCCACGAAATCGCCTACGAAGCCTTAGAAGCGCTCAGCAAAAAAGGTTATATAAAAGAAGAAAAGTTTAAGGAATATTTTACGGAACTCTCCTTTATTGTCCGTAATTATCTGGAGAACAGATTTAATCTACGGGCACCGGAGATGACGACGCAGGAGTTTTTGCTAAAGGTTAAAGATGATTCACTGCTTTCGAACGAACACAAGCGTCTTTTGAAAGAGTTTTTGTCCTGCTCTGATCTCGTCAAGTTCGCTAAATATGGTCCTTCAGAAAAAGAGGTAGATTCTAGTTTTGAATCTGCCAAAAAACTTATAGACGAAACGAAAGAAGAAGAAAAAAAGACGAACAAAATCAAAAATGAACTTTAAAGACCCAATTGTACTATTATTGATTCCGGTTGCAGTGGTATTGCTTCTTTTGGCTCAGAGCAAAGTCACAAAACCAGGCATCCGTTTTTCTTCCGACCAATTCTTAAAATCGCTTAGATCTGGTTTTAAGACAACCTTAAGTAAATATATTATTTTTCTTCGTATAGGCGCGGTTTTCTGCGTACTTCTGGCGCTAGCAAGGCCTCAATTTCCGATGGAACAATCCAAGATAAAAACCGAAGGCATAGATATCGTCCTTCTTATAGATGTCTCGACTAGCATGCTGGCTGAAGATTTCGAACTTGGCGGCAGGCGGGTGAACAGGCTTGAGGTTGCCAAAGATGTGGTTAAAGATTTCATAGAAGGCAGGCCAAATGACAGGATAGGTATAGTTGCATTTGCTGGACGCGCTTACACTGTTTGCCCGCTTACACTTGATCACGACTGGCTTTTTCAGAATCTGGACCGAGTTAAAATCGCTATGGTAGAAGATGGTACCGCAGTAGGTTCGGGAATAGCTTCAGCGTTGAATAGAGTCAAGGATGCAAAGGCAAAATCTAAGGTCATAATACTTCTTACTGACGGTGTAAATAATGCAGGCAAGATTTCACCGATTACGGCCGCAGAGGCTGCTAAGGCTCTGGGAATTAAGGTTTATACCATAGGTGCGGGGACGGATGGCCTTGCTCCTTATCCGGTCAGGGATTTTTTCGGAAATAAAGTTTATCAGCCCATAAAAATCGAAATCGATGAAGCAACATTAAAGAAAATTGCGCAGGAAACAAGCGCCAAGTATTTCAGGGCCACTGATACGGCGTCCCTTAAACATATTTATCAGGAAATAGATAAACTCGAGAAGACCGTGATAGAAGAGAAGGGATACGTTGAATACAAAGAACTGTTTCCAATGTTTCTGATTCCTGGATTAATCTTGCTTCTTTTGGAAGTTTTATTGACGAATACCTTTTTAAGGAGAATTCCGTAGCATGAAATTTGGTGATATTAACGCGGCATATTTATTTTGGGCATTTTTGGGTGTTTTTCTTTTCTATTTGTGGGCATATAAACAGAGACAAAAGGCCATGGAGCATTTTGCAGATAAAAATCTGCTGAAGGAATTGACTGCATCATTCGATATAAAAAGACGCCAAATCAAAATATCTCTTTTTAGCCTTGCACTTTTTTTCTCAATATTCGCCCTCATGAGGCCGCAATGGGGTTTTCGCTGGGAAGAGGTGGAAAGAAAGGCGCTTGATATATTAATTGCCATCGATACTTCAAAGAGTATGCTGGCACAGGATGTAAAGCCCAATAGGCTGGAGCGCTCTAAGCTTGCTGTTAAGGACCTGATGAGAAGATTAAAGGGTGATAGAATAGGATTAATAGCTTTTGCGGGCAGGTCATTTTTGCAGTGTCCGCTTACCTCGGATTATAGTGGTTTTATGCTTGCCCTGAATGATTTGTCGATAAGCACGATACCGCGGGGTGGAACATCTTTATCAGAGGCAATATATCTTGCAATAAAAATCTACGAAGGACAAGGCGAACAGGAGAAGGTGTTGGTTATTATTACAGATGGCGAATATCATGAAGGAAATCCGCTCAAGGCCGCTGAGACGGCAAAAGAAAATGGAATAAAAATTTTTACGATAGGCATAGGAACCGAGGAAGGAGAGCTTATACCCGTATTCAATGAATATGGAGACAGTACTTATCTTACCGACAAGGAAGGGAATTTCGTTAAAAGCCGCCTTTCGGAAGATGTTCTTCAGAAGATCGCATTATCAACCGGGGGCATATATGTTCGGGCTACAGGCGCTGAATTCGGCCTGGATCTAATATACCAAAAGAAACTCTCAAAAATGGAAAAAAAAGAGATGGAAGGCAAGATGAGAAAGCGGTATGAGGAAAGGTTTCAGATTCCTCTGGTTTTTGCGCTGTTCCTTCTATTGCTCGAACCTTTTATAGGCGAGAGAAAAAAAATATGAAAAAAGCTTTGTATATAGCCTTTATATTCGGTATACTTTTGTTGTTTTCAGCACAATTCGGGTATGCCGCTTCGGCCCGAAGGGCGGTTAAGCAAGGAAATCGTTTGTATGAAGAGGAAAAGTTTGAGGAGGCACTTAAAGAATATCAAAAGGCCCAAGGCAAGCTTCCTGATTCCGATATTGTAAACTTTGATGTGGGAACAGCACTTTATAAAAAGAGTGATTACAGAAAAGCCGTTGACTCATTTACAAAAACTCTCATTACTGAAGACAAGGACTTAGAGGCAGGAGCCAACTATAATATAGGCAACGCTAAATACAGACAAGGATCACTTATTGAAAATTCCGATCTCGAAGATGCTATTAGGCTTTATAGAGAATCGCTTGATTATTATAAAAGAGCAATAGAACTAAATGAAGAAGACGAAGACGCTAAGTTTAATTATGAGTTTGTAGAAAAGAAGTTAGAAGCCCTTCTGAAAAAGCAAGAGCAACAAGAAAACCAGAAAGAGAAGCAAGAAGATAAGAAAGACGAGCAAAAGGAAAAAGACGAACAGAAGAAGAAAAAAGAACAAAAGAAGGAAGAAGAAAAAAAGAAAAAGAAGGAAGAGCAAAAGAAGCAGGAAGAACAAAAGAAGGAAGAAGAAA
>JABMRN010000019.1 GCA_013202515.1 Candidatus Omnitrophota bacterium
AAATACAAAGTAGGCGATAAAGTAGTTGTTTCTCATCATGTTCCCTGCGGAAAATGCCGTTATTGCCTGAGCGGACACGAAACAACCTGCGATACCTTAAGAAAGACAAAGTTTTACCCGGGGGGATTTTCCGAATATATAAGGGTTCCCAAGATAAACACGGAGAAAGGCGTTTACCGCATTCCCAAAGGTGTTTCCTACCGCGAGGCAACTTTTGCTGAGCCGCTTGCCTGCGTAATAAGGGCCCAGGGGATAGCAGACATAAACGCTAAGGATACCGTTCTTGTTATAGGAAGCGGTATATCCGGACTTCTTCACATAAAATTGGCAAAGGCAAAGGGTGTTAAGAAGATTTTCGCAACTGATGTAACAGAATCGCGGCTTAAGCTGGCATCCAAATTCGGAGCAAAAAAGGTTTTTAAAGCAGGGGCATTCAAATCCGAAGGTATAAAACAGCTTAATAATGGTTTTCTTGCTGATAAAGTAGTGGTCTGTACCGGTGCTAGATCCGCACTCATACAGGCACTCCGTTCAGTAGAGCGAGGAGGAACAATTTTATTTTTTGCTTGTACAGATAAAGACGTTACTGTGCCTCTTTCTATAAATGATGTTTTATGGAAAAATGACGTAACGTTTGCGACTTCCTATGCGGGTAGCCCAAAGGACCACCAAGAGGCTTTAAAAATGATTAAGAGTGGCAAGGTAAAAGTAAAGGATATGATTACCCATTCCTTCGGCCTTGGGGACTCGCAAAAAGGGTTTAAACTTGTCGCAGGGGCAGGGGATTCGGTAAAGGTCATTATAGAACCACAAATATAAGATCATAGGAAAGGAGCAAATTATGGATTGGGGAATGAAGAATCGTTTATCGAGGATAATAAATCCTGTAACAAAAAGATGCGTCATGCTGGCTGTTGACCATGGATATTTTTTAGGTCCTACCTCGGGTCTTGAGAATCTCGGCAAGACTGTAAAGCCGCTTCTTGGGCATGCAGATGCACTTATGCTTACCAGAGGAGCTCTTCGAACAGGGGTAAGCGCCGATATAAAAGTGCCAATTGTTTTAAGGGTCTCGGGAGGCAACAGTGTCGTTGGGGATGATCTTTCTAACGAAGACATTACCGTAAATACCGAGGATGCGATACGGCTTAATGTAAGCGCCATGGCCCTTTCTATTTATGTTGGATCGCAGTACGAAAACAGAACGGTTGTAAATCTTGCAAAGATTATTGACCAAGGTGAAAAATACGGTATCCCCGTTCTCGCTGTTACAGCAGTAGGAAAGAACATGGTGAGAGATGCGCGTTATTTAAGCCTTGCCTCAAGGATTGCAGCCGAACTGGGTGCCCACATAGTAAAGACCTACTATTGCAAGAATTTTCGCAAGGTCGTAAAGACCTGTCCTGTTCCTATAGTCGTAGCCGGCGGAAAGAAGATCCCCGAGAAAGATGCTCTGAAGTTAGCATATAATTCGGTAAATGAAGGTGCATGCGGTGTTGACATGGGAAGAAACATTTTCCAGTCAGATTCACCCATGGGCATGATAAAGGCCGTCAGGGCCATCGTTCACGAGAATGCATCTGTTAAAAAGGCTTACCAGATCTATAAGCGTGGATAATTAATAGTATATGCGGAAAGAAAAAACAAAATCCCTAGATAAATTCTTTCTTGTCTCAAGCCAGCCGCTTTTTGAAGGGCTATCTGATAAAGAAAAAACTTTTATAGCAAACCGATCGCAGCTAGCCGAGTATAATAAAAACGATGTAATTTATAGAGAAGGACAGAGAAAAGATTTTCTTTACATAATTATAAGCGGCAGGATTTCCCTTTTTCACCCCGAGTCCACAGATCCTTCAAAAGAAAAACTAACCGTAGAAATCTTAAGAAAAGGCGACTACTGCGGAATTATTTCTCTCTTTAGTGCAAGGCCTCACTCAGTAAGCGCGAAGGTTTTAAATGATGCAAGGATTCTCAAAATCGACCAAAGGTCTTTCAAGGAAATTCTTAGCGAGATACCGCGTCTTGCAGTTCATTTTTCACGGACGCTTTCCCGCCGACTCAAGACAAGACATAGAGGCGTAAAGAAGATTTTCCAAAGTATGATTTTAGCGGTTCACTACGGCAGAGACGATGGATTTTCCTCTTTCTATGCCATGTGCCTTGCCTCAAGTATCAAAAAAGAATCCGGAAAATTAACAACTTTACTCTGTGTAAATAAAGACCTCCCCAAAAATATCCCCGTCGGCATTAAAGCAAAAAAAATCTCAGTCACTAACCCGAAGAAAATAGCTTCTATATTGGATAATTATACGGGTATGTATCATTTTATAATTGTTGACCTTCCGGCGAAGCTAGATGAAGTAACCGAAAAATTCATGAAGCAAGCAGACTTATGTCATTTAATCTGTGATAATTCACCCTCTGCGATAAGAAGGGCAAAGAGTGTTATGACAAAAGCAGATGCCCCGTACAAGAGGCCAAAGGACGATTTTATAAAAGTAATTTTAAGAGAGGTTATCTCCGATCCGCTATTTAAGTCCAGCTATAAAGTGAAGATGATTCTTTCATCAAAGGTATACGCTACGCTTCCACCAGATATTAAAGAATTCCATAGAGCAGTAAGAAGAATCTCAAGAGAAACTTCAGGTACTCTAGTTGGTCTTGCGCTTGGAAGTGGCGGGGCGTTAGGGCTAGCCGAGATAGGGGTTCTTGAGGTATTAGAAAAAGAGAAAATACCCATAGATACGCTCGCCGGAACAAGCATAGGGGCACTTATAGGGGCGCTTTGGGCCTCGGGGTATTGTGCCAAAGAAATAAAAGATATTTGCACGAAGCTAAATACAAAATTAAAAATGATTTCTCTTATAGATATTACTTTTCCCAAGAGAGGTTTATTTGCCGGCAGAAAAGTCCACCGATTTTTAGAAAAATATCTCGGAGATAAAACTTTTTACGACATAAAGCTTCCCTTTAAGGTTGTTGCCTGCGATATAAAAAGAAGGGCTGAAGTTGTTATTTCAAGTGGCAGACTAGTAGATGCAGTAATGGCAAGCATAGCCATTCCGGGTGTTTTTAATCCGCACATTATAGGGAAGAATAGGCTTCTTGTAGATGGTGGTATTGTAAATCCCCTGCCTATAAGTGTTTTAACGAGATCCGGCATAAAAAGAATCATAGCCGTTAATTCGATACCTTCCCCGGAAGATGGTGTAAATGTTGCCAAAAGCTATAATATAATAGACATAATGGTGAACAGCCTTTATTCAATGGAATACAAGCTTGCGAAATACGCAAGCCGTGAGGCCGATGTTTATATTCACCCGATATTGAAAGATGCTTCGTGGTATGAATTTTACAAGGCAGATGAATTCATAAAGTTGGGTAAAAAGAAGACAAGGGAAGCGCTGCCTGAGATTAAATCGGTTATCGGAAGGAGATAGATTATGCAGTATGATATTATTATAATAGGCGCTGGACCTGCTGGTCTGACGGCCGCGATATATGCCGGCAGGGCTGGAATGAAGACGCTTGTGATTTCAGAAGCAATACCGGGCGGTCAGGCGATGCTGACAGAGGAAATAGAAAATTATCCTGGTTTTTCATCATCTGTAAAGGGGCCAGAACTTGTAGAGAATATGCATAAGCAGGCAAAAAAACTAGAAATCGATTTTAGCTGTGAAATGGTCAAAGAAGTCCTAAAAAAAGATAAGGGATTTTCTGTAAAAACTAGTAAAGGAAATTTTTCTTCCCTTTCTTTAATAATAGCAACGGGTGCTTCTTACAGAAAGCTCGGTGTAAAAGGGGAAGAGGAGTTTACCGGCCGTGGTGTTTCATACTGCGGAGTTTGTGACGCGCCGCTTTTTAAAAATAAAGAAATAGCGCTAGTGGGCGGTGGAGACACTGCAGTTTACGAGGCGAGCCATCTTCTTAAATTTGCAAGTACGCTTCATCTTGTACACCGCCGAGATCGTTTACGTGCAACCAAAATAATGCAGAAAAGAGTTTTAGAAGATAAGAAAACCGTAATGTATTGGAATTCTGTTATTGAAGAAATTTATGGATCGAAATTGATGGAAGGGGTAAAGATCAAAGATGTTAAAAACGGAAAGATCCAAAACGTGGCATGTAAAGGAATTTTTGTCTTCGTAGGAATTGATGCTAATTCCAATGCTTTCAAAAATATCCTGAAGACAGATGAAAAAGGGTATATTTTAACAGATGAGAATATGAAGACATCCCTTGAGGGTGCGTATGCTTGTGGTGACGTCAGGAAGAAGCTATTAAGACAGATTTCTACGGCGGTGGGTGAAGGCGCAACAGCTGCCTTCTGTGCTCAGCAATATGTCGAAGAACTGAAAGGAATAGCTTATAAATAATTTACACGTTGCAAATAAACAGTTATTATATTAAAATGATGCAAAATATGCCGGGGTAGCTCAGTGGTAGAGCGCGGCCCTGAAAAGGCCGGCGTGGAGTGTTCGATTCACTCCCCCGGCACCACTAACAAAATTGCTATCCATTCAAGAAGTGAGCAGTCTATGAAGTGTATTAGGTCACACCTGAAATAAGGTGTGACCTAATTTTATTGCTGGCGTAGCTCAGTCGGTAGAGCAGCGGTTTCGTAAACCGCAGGTCAGTGGTTCGAATCCACTCGCCAGCTCCATCAATAAGTTCGGGCCCAACCCGAATTAAAAATGGTAGGTAGACAAATTGCCTAAATACGTAGAAATTTTAAAAAACCGCAATTTTGTTCTTTATAACATTGGTCAGCTGGTTTCTCAATTTGCTGACCGGTTAATACATCTTGCGCTTATAGGCATTGTGTATAAAATTGCGCCAGGCTCAACTGTTCAGCTTGCGAAAGTGCTTTTTTTTACTGTTTTTCCCTCATTTCTAATAAGCCCCATAGCGGGTGTTTTTGTTGACAGATTAAATAAGAAAAAGGTTCTCATTGCCGCCGATATAATAAGAAGCATGGCTGTTATTACGATACCGCTATTTTTTCTTAAAGGCCCCTCATTAATTCCGGTTTATTCTATCGTATTTATAGTTTTTGCCAGCGCGTGTTTTTTCTTTCCGGCAAAGCTTTCAATAATTCCCGATTTGGTAAAGAAAGAAAAACTTCTTATCTCAAATTCATTCGCACTTGTTTCCTCGACTATGGCAGGCATAATAGGTTTTAGCCTTGGCGCATTCTTAGTCGAATACTTGGGAATACAAAAGGGCCTCTATTTGAATTCACTGGCCTATCTTATATCCGCAGCTACGTTATCGTTACTTTCTGTTTATAAAATTCGCAGTGTGCAAAAGGTATCCTTTAGGGAAGTAGAAAAAGATTTAGGCAATGCAATAAAAAAATCATTCCTGCATGATTTAAAAGAAGGCATAATTTATTTGTTTTCTCACAGGAATGCCAGGTTTGTGGTGGGTTCATATTTTGTATTAATGTCAGCGGTAGGTTCTCTTTATGTTGTAGTCGTTGTCTTTGTCCAGGAAATAACACATACCATGACCGCAAGCATAGGGTTTTTTGGAATGTTTGCGTTTATCGGTTTCCTAATAGGTTCTTCTCTTTATGGAAAGTTCGGCCATAACTTTGGAAGAAGCAAGGCCATCTTTATTTCATTTATTTCAGGTGGGATTTTTGTTATTTTGTTCGCAGTTATTTTAAAACTTACCAGTTCTTATGCTTGGGGATGCTTTATTGTTTTTCTTCTGGGAGTCGTGATTTCTCCGGTAGCGACTTCAGGCAATACCATCATTCATGAGACAATAGACGAGAATATGAGGGGAAGGGTTTTTAGCTCAATAGGGATAATAATGAATTTAGGCTTTTTGATTTTTATGCTTTTATCGTCTTTTCTCGCTGAACGCATTGACAGGATGTGGGTAATAATTATGTGCGGGTCTGCGGTTTCGTTGGTTGGGATAGTAGGCTATATTGTAAATAAAAAAGAAGGCTTTGTTAGCCTTCGATGAACGTTTTTTGAGGAGGTTTATTATTTCTTCTTCTTGGATTTCTCAGGAACTTCTTCGGAAAGGCAGATTTTATAGAAATTGCATATGGGGCAGCAAATATTTTCTTCGCCCCTTTCTCCGCGATACCATTTTGTTTCGCAGGTCCAGTAAACCTGACATCTTTCACAGCAGTGCATTTTCTTCTTCATTAATTGATAATGATATAATGATTTCGGGTAAGTGTCAATAGAATTTTTTTGACATAGCCCATTTTCAGGATATAATAGACATTGAAATGATCAGCATTCAAGCAAAAACATTCAGAGGCGGCGTCCACCCAGAGAGTTTTAAAGCTCTTACTAAGGACAAGATTATAGTTTCTTTAGCACTTCCACATAATATAGCCATTCCATTATTGCAGAATACAGGCCGTCCCGCAGAGCCAATCGTAAAACCTGGCGATATCGTATTGAAAGGGCAGTTGATAGGAGAATCCAGCTCTTTTATATCATCTAAGGTACATGCCTCTTTATCGGGTAAGGTGACAGCAGTGGGTGAAGTAGTCAATCCGATTTATGGCAAATCCGACTGTGTTTTTATTGAGAGCGATGGCAAAGATTTACCCCATTCTTCCCTAAAAGAAAGCGCTTCCCCAGAAAATTTATCCCGCAAGAAAATAATAGAGATTATAAAAAATGCCGGTATAGTCGGCCTTGGCGGAGCGGCTTTCCCAACGCACGTTAAGTTATTGGGAATAAAAGAAGGTAAGGACTATTCGCTTATAATAAACGGGGCAGAATGCGAGCCCTTTCTTACCTGTGACCAAAGGCTCATGGTCGAAAATCCCGAAGAAAGCCTAAAAGGCATAAAATTGTTGGCAAAGGCAAGCAATGCTAAAGATGTTTATATTGCCATTGAGAATAATAAGCCCAAGGCGATCAGGGCCATGAAAAAGGCCTCGGCTGGATCTGGCTACAGAATTATAACACTTAAAACCAAATACCCCCAAGGCGGAGAAAAACAGCTCATAAAGGCTATTTTAGGACGTGAGGTTCCGCCTGAAAAACTTCCCCTTGATGTTGACTGCATCGTTCAGAATGTAGGAACTGCTTTTGCTACATACGAAGCGGTATATAAAGGACTGCCTTTAATCGAGAGGTGCGTGACCCTGACAGGTTCCTGCCTCAAAAACCCGGGAAATTTCCGAGTGAGGATAGGCACGCTTTTAACGGATATTGTTCAGAGTTCATGCGGCGGTTTTATAAAAGAGCCGGCAAAGATTATTCTAGGTGGACCGATGATGGGAATAGCTCACTATTCCTCGGACATACCTATTATTAAAGGGATAACAGGTGTCGTATTCCTTTCAAAAGAGGAAGCGGCAGTGCCTGAAGAAAGTATATGCGTAAAATGCGGTAGATGCGTAGATGTATGCCCTGTCAATCTGCTTCCCACTGAGATCGTAAAATATGTTAAAAGAAAAGGTATAGATTATCTTGGTAAG
>JABMRN010000258.1 GCA_013202515.1 Candidatus Omnitrophota bacterium
AACAAAGTCCACGGAGAAGGTGTTGGAAATTATGAAAGACAGCCGCATCGGGGTAATGGGTGTGACTGGTGTAACTTGCTTATTGTTGCTAAAGTTTGCCCTGATAGCAGAAATGCCTAATGCTGCTTTATGGAGAGCGCTGATATTGATGGTAGTATTTTCAAGATGGATTCAGGTTTTGGCATGTTACAAATCTAATTATGTTCGCAAAGAGGGAAAGGCTAAGTATTTCATAGAATACAATAGCAAAAATGAGTTTTTGATTGGCGGAGCATTTACGGTAATCCTTTTTACGCTCCTTATGGGCATGGTAGGGCTTATACTCTTTGCAATATCACTTGTACCGGTGTTGATGTTTATAAGCTACTCAAAGAGAAAAATCGGTGGCATGACTGGCGATACAGTTGGGGCTGTAAGCGAAATTGCTGAAGGCTGTGTACTTTTTTTGACTCTAGTTCTGGCGAGGTTATGCATTTAATTCTTTTGTGTTACTTTTTAGATCTGATTTTAGGGGATCCTGAGTGGATGCCGCATCCTGTCAGATTGATAGGCGGTTTGATAAACTTTCTTGAAAAGAAATTGCCTAGAAGCATCTCAGCGCAACTTGAGCGAATAATGGGAATAGTAACTGTATTGATAATCGTAGGTGTTACAGTGTACATTTCCTATTTATTCTTATATTTTTCGGCAAAGATTAATCCCGTATTTGGCATGATTGCTTATACCTACTTGGGGTATACGACAATTTCGGTGAAAGACTTATGGGTTAAAGCAAATGCAGTAACAATAGAGCTTGAAAATGACTGCATTTCTGCAGCACGCGAAAAACTATCCAAAATTGTAGGCAGGGACACGCATGCTTTAGAAAAGGACGAAATTGCGTTGGCAACGGTTGAAAGCATTGCAGAAAGCACAAATGACGGTATCGTTGCCCCCATCTTCTATCTACTTTTAGGAGGACCTGTTCTTGCTATCGCCTATAAAAGCATCAATACGCTAGATTCAATGCTGGGATACAAAGATGCAAAATATCTCAATTTTGGTTGGTTTTCTGCTAAGTTAGATGATATGGCTAATTTTGTCCCTGCCCGAATTACAGGATTATTGATAGCGATAGCATCTTTTCTTTGTGGAAAAAATTTTATTAAATCATTCATGACAATGGTTGTTGATGGTAGGAAGCACCCATCGCCTAACAGCGGCATATCAGAAGCTGCTATGGCTGGTGCCTTAGGGGTTAGGCTAGGCGGATTGTCCTACTACGGTGGCCAACCAGCTACCAAGCCGTATATTGGAAACAAAGAGAGGGCTATCAATTTTTTGTTAATTGGTGATGCCTTAAAGGTAAGTTTGATTTCATCAGCGCTGATCATTGTTTTTGGAGGAGTCTTGAGATGGATAATATAATATTTAAACATGGTGGAATTGATGTTGGCAAGAGAAGAGGCATTGTGGATTTTTCAGCCAACATTAATCCTCTCGGCCTGCCATTAGCTATAAAGAAAGCCCTTAGCAGTAATGTTGATGGTGCGTTGCACTATCCACAGCCATGGGCGGAGCGTTTGGTCAAAAAAATTTCAGAATATTTTGGCGTTAATAAAAACAATGTGCTTGTCGCCAACGGATCAACTGAGCTTATCTATCTAGTAATGAGATTATATAGGCCAAAAACAACACTGATACCAGTGCCCACTTTTACAGAATACGAACGTGCGGCAAGTAGTGTACGAAGCAAGGTTCGATTTATAAATATACATGAGGGAGAAAATTTTAAATTACCGCTTTCTATGCTAGAAAAAAATAGGGCAGATGCCTTATTTCTCTGCAATCCCAATAACCCGACCGGCAACCTTCTTTATGATAGCCCAAAGTATATTAAGCGATTGCGCCATGGGTTAATTGTTGTTGATGAAGCCTTTATGGATTTTTTGCCCACTCAGAATGAGCACACCATTATGAGAGAAGCCTTAAAAAACAAGCGAATAGTAGCGATCCGCACACTTACAAAATTTTTTGCTCTTCCGGGCTTAAGAATTGGATACATAGTTGCTCACAAGGATACTATCGCTAAGTTGAAAGCGTGTCTTCCGCCATGGAACATTAACTTCTTCGCGCAGCTTGCTGCTGAACTGATTCTAATAAATAATGGATACATCAAAAAAACCTATACGATTATGCAAAAAGAAAGAAGCTTTCTGTTTAGCCAATTAAACTCTATAAGAGGAATGCGACCATACCCGTCAGTAGCAAATTTTATTTTAATTCGATTAACTCACCGGTGGCCCCCCTCTCACCGACTAAAAGGCTTGCTGCTCAAGAAAAGAATTCTGGTGAGAGACTGTTCTAATTTTAGGAATTTAAGCAATAGATTTATACGCGTTGCCGTCCGCTCTCATAAGGAGAACTTAGGACTTCTTCGAGCCCTAAAGGAGGTATCGTGAATTATCAGGGGATAGCTCTGAAATTAAAGAATATGCTTTTTGATACAGTAGCCGAGAACAATACAAGTGGTTTACTTTTTTCGGGAGGATTGGATTCATCCATTGTAGCTTGTATGAGCTCTAGGGTCAAGGCAGTTACGATAAGCTTTATGTCACACGGTGAAGATGTGAAGTATGCAGCCTTGATGGCGAACTCTCTCAACATGAAGCACTATCAAAAAGAAATAGATATT
>JABMRN010000259.1 GCA_013202515.1 Candidatus Omnitrophota bacterium
GTCTGAGGTAGCAAACGTAGAACATTTCTGGGAGTATTTCACAGCTGAAGCAGAAAGAGACAACCTCATATATCCCGTAAATTACCCACGGAAACAGAGCTATGAGCCATATAACGAATTTCTTCATTTCCCCATCACCGTCTTTATCGGCCAAATTAGAAAACGGATATTTCTAAAGCTTACAAATTTCTCTGTCTCGTTCACCAATCATTTTCTCCAAGTGCTTTTTCTTCCATCTTTTTCTTTAGGCTCGATACCATTTGAATTGTATTTAGTTCAGATATAGATTTCATATGCTTCCACAGCGCTATTCTTTGGCTTTTATAAGTGTCTTTTATTTTTCCGCAATCCTCTTCTGTAGTAAGCACCCCAAAGTCTGTCGGGCCAAATCCCATTTCTGAAACAGAACCATGATGCGTAAAATTCAAAAATTCATATTTATACCGTCCGTCTTTTACCATAACTTTTATGGTAAAAACGATGTTCCCTCTTGTGCATCCGCTACCTATAAATACATTAGGCTCATATGCGATTGACCCTTTTCCTGCAAGAATACCTTCCTTTTTATCATCCATCTCAAGGACATTTTTTGAATCCACGAAGCAGTCTACAAACCATAATCTCGCTCTCATATAAAGCTCTTCAGCACTAACCCCATTTACATTCACAACTTCAGTAAATGATAGCTTCTCTGCCTCCTGACAATCGCAGGGCTGTTGATTTGTGGGTAAATAGACAAAAGTTAAGCAGGCAACGAACAGTATGATTTTTTTGATAGGTTTTTTCATATTAGCCCATTTGTTTTATATTATCTCTAATCGACTTCTTTTCTTCCTCTGCTTGCTCTTTAGTCCAAGAACCCATTTTTTGCAGTTCGTTTGTCACTGTATCAAATAGCTTAAGCAACTCTCTTCCGCACCCCATCGGATTAAGTTCCCCTCTGTAGATATGCAAATGTCCGCTTTCTAGATAATCACCTGCGGTGTTTGCAATGAAAGCATAAACCACTTCTCGTGGGGATGTGCCTTTCGAAATCGCAAGAACAATCTTATCAGCCTGAGCTTCAATCTTTTTCTTAATAATGTTTTCAATAAAACGGAACGCTTCATTGTTGAATCTTAACTTTGACTCCTCAAATACTCCTAATACTGCCTTAATTTCTTGAGGTGGGAAAATTTTTCTATGTAAAATCGTAAAACCATCTGTATATATTGCGACTAAGAGAATACCAATGAATAATAAAACGAGAGCTAGTATTGGGGCAAAGATAGCAATGAGCGCAGAAGCACCTAAAACCCATATCATAGGTGGGTTAAAATACCAAACAGACAACAATATATTATTACCATTATATCTTTTTTGAGTAGTCAATTTATTCAAAAGCTCATTTAGTTTTAACTTTTTCTTCACTTCTCCCTCACTGTCATAAGCAACGCAGTTTCCAAAAAGTCAGGGTTGGTTATTGCCTTAGCATAGAAACTATCAAAAAAAGTATCCCCCCGACAATTATGAATCTGACGACATTGATAGCATTCCAATATAGGTTATTCACTTTTTCACGATTAACCGCAAAGGGCATATTACCCTTCCAATAACGACTGGGGTTGAGTCCAAAATTATATATTTCACCTTTACTTTTTATGCGAAGAATATAAGCATTCCAAAAGAGCCAAGGCATTGAGTAGAGGGTGGCTTCGTCTATTTCTGAATAAGCGATTTTCCAGTCCTTGCATTGCAAAGAATCTGACATTATTCGTAGAATACCCCTTCTGGAGAAAGCCCAATTTAACGAACACCGCATATTTTCCCCTTTATTCCTTATTGCTTTTACCATGCATTTATGAATCAATGTCCCCATTGTCACTCCTTTTGTTTCTTAAATTCATCTTGGCTATAATTAAGCCCAATTCTCACCGCCTTAAGACAAGGCGTATCAAGTGTTATGTTCATGTCATCTACCGTGGCTGTTATAACCGTATTGAGATACATCCCGTTTAACACTTCAGCACCTCTCTCAACTGGGTATTCATTCTTATCAAGTTTGAGAGTAGTATATATCTCATCCATTAAAGCATACTTTTCTTCTGCGGAAAGCTTGAGCCAATCAGAACCAGTAGCATTAAGGCTTGGTTCAGCTACTGCGAATGTTGCTATCATGGTA
>JABMRN010000260.1 GCA_013202515.1 Candidatus Omnitrophota bacterium
AATTAACCCTTTTTCATCTAAATAATTCCCTATTCTCTTAGTTGTTTTTCAGCGTCAATTATATCACGATTAATGCTATTTATCACGTGTTTAACCTTATTTTTTAGAGATTCGGATGCCGGGGTGTCAAGTATCTCACGGAGTATCTGTATAGCCATTCTAAAATACCGTATTACCTCTCCCTCGTCCGCAGTTGTGTGGCGCAATATTTTATCGAAGCTTTCGTTCTTCATCCATGCTTCAAGACAGGGTGAAAGATGATAAAAATATCTTTTGCTTAAAGGGGTTATTCCGAGGCTTTTTTCCTTTTTTTGTATGAGTGCCACTGCATCATCGGTTAATCTTTGCAGTCTTTTAGTTTCTTTATTAAGGTAGGGCTTGCGCGTGGATTTTCTGGGCTCAAACACGAGTGCAAGGCACAGTGTCCCAAGCTCTCTCTCTTGGAGATCTTCAAGGACTCCGTTTCCGTATAGTTCGGAAAGAGAGAGTTCATAACCAAATATTTTTTCCGCAAAGTAGCCCTTGCCTGTAAGCACGCCGTCATTTATATAGCCCAGTTTTTTTAAGAGTTCTACTTTTGCACGCATGAGTTCCAAGGCTTTTTCCTGGTCCCTTTTGTTTTTTTGGAAACAATGAAAGGATAAAGGATATATATCGTAGAGTGCCTCGCCATGCTTTTCGTAAAGATTCAAGAGCGTTGCATAAGAGGTGTTGAATTTTGAACGAACCTCCTCAGGATTTCCGTATATTACTTTGTTAAGTTCCTGAAATGTAACATAGAGCGGATTTACCCTGCTATACACGAAGCCTTCTTTGTCAATTCCGCGCCTTCCGGCCCTGCCGGCCATTTGATAAAAGTCCCTTGTTTTAAGTGCCGCGAAGAACCGCCCGTAGTATTTTCTAAGCTCGTCAAATATTACGGATCGGGCCGGCATGTTGATGCCAAGTGCAAAGGTTTCAGTTGTGAATATAGCTTTTATGAGCCTGCTTGTAAAGAGCTGCTCAACTACCTCTTTTAAAGTGGGAAGCATTCCCGCATGATGATATGCTATCCCGTTTTGAACCATGGGTAGCAGCTCTTCAGCGCTTACTTCGCGAGTAAGATCATATTTTTTTATCAGTTTTTTATAGATATCGGTTATTTTTTCCTTTTCTTCCCTCTTCAAGAAGTTAAAGCTTGACATTTCACTAGCCAGACGTTCACACCTCTTTCTGGCAAAACAGAAATATATGCATGGCAGCCTGTTGTTGTCAAAAAGGTTTTTAATAAGGCTGGAAGGTCTTGCCTGTTTTGGACGACCGCCACGGTAGTATCTTTTTACCCCTGGAGGCCTAGAGCTATCTGAGGCATCCGAACAAAACTCCTTTAACTTGCTTAAGTCGTCCATTATTCCAGACTGACACTGGTAGAAAAAGTGTAGAGGAACCGGCCGATTGTCTTCTTTTACTATTTTTATGGGTTTTTTGTGAACCTCGGTTATCCACTGTGCGAATTGGTCTATATTTGGAATCGTAGCCGATAGAGCAAGTATATTCATATCTTTTGGGAGAAATATCAACGATTCTTCCCAGACGCTGCCGCGGTCATAATCATCTAAAAAATGTATCTCGTCAAATATAACCCATGAGTAGGCTTTAAGGTCGCTAGACCCTTCAAGAAGCTTATTGCGAAATATTTCGGTCGTCATTATTAGGACCGGTGCCCCAGCGTTTATGCTGACATCCCCTGTTAATATACCGATTTTATCCTTAAATATTGCGCGGAAATCGCGGAACTTTTGATTTGAGAGGGCCTTTATAGGAGCAGTATATATGACGCCTTTATTCTTGGAGATACAATCATTAATGACGTATTCTGCAATTACGGTCTTACCGGCTCCTGTGGGAGCCGAAACAATTACCGACTCATTATTCTTGATGTGCTTTATAGCTTCTTCTTGAAACGCGTCGTATATCATTATCGCTGTTTATAGGCACATCCTGTTGGAGCTGCACCAAATTTTTTTACGTTTCGTATAAGTACACAGGTAAAGTCTTTGCCGGAAATCGTTTTTTGAGGGCCGATCCTATTATCGTAAATCCCGCAGTAACACAATCCGTCTTTATCCTTTATGAGTTTTTTG
Organism: Candidatus Omnitrophota bacterium; assembly: GCA_013202515.1. Classification (GTDB taxonomy): domain Bacteria; phylum Omnitrophota; class Gorgyraeia; order JABMRN01; family JABMRN01; genus JABMRN01. Next base: position 2,124 of record JABMRN010000260.1, read on the forward strand.
CAAGGATCGCAATCATTAACGTCGCAACATGCTCCGCAGCGCTTACATGTTTTTTCATAATCTACATATTCATTCTCTAGAATTTTTTGATAAGAAATATTATCTCCCATGGTTAAAATCCTCGCTATATTCCGTAAATCACCTGGCAGGTATGTATTGTAAAAACACAAACTCCAATTATTATTCTGACAAAGCGCATAAACTGTCG
>JABMRN010000261.1 GCA_013202515.1 Candidatus Omnitrophota bacterium
AATTAGTGGTGCGCGGGGCGAGATTCGAACTCGCAATCCTCTCGGAACTAGCTCCTCAAGCTAGCGCGTATACCAGTTCCGCCACCCGCGCACGCATCTACGGATATAAAATAATATCACAGGAATAGACGGTTTACAAGGGAAAATGGGGTTGCATTCCCTGAGCCAAGAGGATATACTTGTAATATTATGAACGGGGAAAGCAAAGAAAAAAAGCTATCTGCAGAAGAAGCGCGAGTGTCCGCGATCGCGAAAAGATTTATACGACAAGCAAGTGTAAGTGTAAAAAATTTCAAGATGTTCGGACCCGGACATCCCGTTCTTGAACAAAGCGTGAAAAACACGTATGGACTTATTGCCGATCTCTTAACCGGAAAGGATTCCGCAACCATAACACTGGTAGGTACATCTTTACTTTACGAAAACATACCATTAAAAAACACTGATCCTAAGGTCTATTCGCTTATAACTGACATGAAAGAGTGCAACATATCAAGCTTAACCTTTGTTGCTGGCTTAAAAGAGGCTGAATTAAATATACTGCTTGAGATAATATCTGAAGGCCCAAAACCCATTAAAGATGAGGGTGGATTAACAAAGTTCCTACAGAAAAAGAATATTCCGAATATAAAGGCGGATGAGGTTTTCTTCAAGAAGGTTACAAAAAAGGAAGAGGAATCCAGGAAAACTGAAAAAGAGCTAGAAAACTTGCTTGTTATGAATTATCTCCTAGGCAAGACTTCAATTTCGGAAAACGACATCCAGGCGCTTGTCGATAATATCAGTATAAATCCGCAAAAGATGGGCAAGGTAATATCAGATGTGGCACTTTCTAAGGGTAAAATAGCTAGGTCTAAAGCAGAAAAAAAAGGAGAAGGAAAGTACGCAAACAATACAGATCTTTCAGAACAAAAAGATGATGTTGATATTGTGCGCTCAAGTATCGAAAAAATTGCAGGCCATATAAAAAATGCACCAGGCAAAACAGATGGCGATGTAAAAAGCGACATAGGCAGCCTTCTTCTGGCCCTAGAGCCTTCTCTCAGAAGCCGGGTGTTGAAAGCTGACAATCTAAAAATTGGGGATGACAATGAAAGCTTCACAAAAGAAATATTATCGGGGTTTTCAGATGAGATACTAGTAGACTTGATAGTTTCTGAATTTGCGGGTAGGCAATCTTCTATAGTCGAAACAAGGAAGCTCATTCAAAAATTAATACCACAGATACAGAAAAGAAAAAAAATCTTTCCTCTCCTTGAAAAAAGGCTGCTCCAAAAAGGCGTTCCACAAAAAACATGCATGAAATTACTAGAGGGAAATTTTTGGGCAGATATGACAATCGAGGAGAAAATAAAAAAAATTAAGCTGGAGACTCCTTTATTCTGCATTGAAATAGGAATAGCCGATGAGATATTTTCACTCCTAAAAACTTTGATTTCAGAAAGAAAGTTCGCTGATATCAAAGGTATAGCAGATAAAGTACTCGACAATCTCAAAACAGCCGACTGCGACTCAAAATTAAGGCTATTACGCGATTTCGAAAAGATAGTTATTATATTGCTTGATTCACCAGACCAGGCCAGCAAAGAATTCGTAATATCCAGGCTTGGCAAGGCATTTGAACAGGAAAAAGAGACCAACGTAAATCAACTTTTGAATAGAATCTTTAGCGATTCCGTGGCTTACTGTATAAATAAAAAGCATTATGGACCAGTTCCTCATTTACTAAAGGAAGTAGGTTATGAAAATGTAAAAGAAAGCGCTTTTGGGGAAGCTAGCCTTGAAGAGATATTAAGCAATATTCTGACGTATGAGAAACCTAACAAGAACTTATTAAAATCCATGATCTGTCAAACCAGAAAAGATGGTTCCCGGGCCTTAACCAAGGTGCTTATCTCGATTGTTTCGGACGATTTCGATTCCTATAGAAAAAGATATCGCATTGCTAGATTATTAAAAGAAACGGAAAGCGATGCGGAGACAATATTAACAGAAAAGCTATCGGCAAAAAATACAGATGAAGTAAGAAACGCCCTAGAAGCCCTTTCAGAAATAGGTGGGAGGAATTCTGTCGCAACGATAGAAAAACTCACCAAGGATAAGAACGAAAAGATCCAAAAATACGCCAAAACAGCACTTAAAAACATCCGAAAAAGAATAGAAAAACATTAAGAAAAGAATTTTAGTTATAGGTAGTATTGCTATTAGTGGTGGAGATTTTTTATGTTTGGTTGCCCAGCTTGGATTCGAACCAAGAAAACGAGTTCCAGAGACTCGCGTGTTACCATTACACCACCGGGCAACGTTAATTGTTGCTAACAGCCTTTTCTAAGCGCACAATAACTTTTGCCTTACCGAGAACTTCCATTATCTCAAATAACCCTGCACCTACGGTAAGTCCGCTAATTGCTACTCTCGTTGGATGAATTATCTTGGATGCTTTTACTTTCTGGCTATCGGCTAGCTGACGGCAAATTTCTTCTATCTTTGGTGCGGAAAATTCGTTAAGCAGCTTGAGTTTTTCAGCAAATTCCCCTATGCGTTTTTTCGATTCTTTATTTTCAAGATGTTTTTTATAGGCTTTGTCATCAACGCTATAGTTATCCCTAAAAAAACATTCTGTAAGCCTCAAAAACTCATCAAAGGTTTTAAACCTTGTTTTATATAATTCTATTATATTTAAGAGATGGTCTTTGTTGAGAGTGTCATCAACATATTTTTCCTTTATAAGCTTTTCCTTAATTTTCGGAAATAGTTCACTGGCAGTCTTTGATCTTATATATTCACCGTTTATCCATCTTAATTTATCTATATCAAAGGTAACTTGAACATTGTTTATATCCTTAATATCAAATTTTTCCGCAGCTTCCTTCAGGCCTATTATTTCTCTGTCGCCTCCAGGAGACCAGCCCAAAAGAATCAAGTAATTGGCAAGCGCCTCAGGCAAAAACCCTTCGTTCTTATACTCAAAGACTGCCACGCCACCATGTCTTTTTGAAAGTTTTGCACCATCTTTGCCCATCATAAGCGGCATGTGGGCAAAATGAGGAGGCTTAAGCGATAACGCCTCATAAAGCATTATTTGCTTTGGTGTATTCGAAATATGATCATCGCCCCTTATAATGTGGGTGATCTCCATCTCGCTATCATCTACGACACATGCAAAATTATACGCGGGAGAACCGTCACTTTTTATGAGAACTTGATCCTTGATCTCATCTGTATTAAATTGTATCTCTCCGTGAATCAGGTCGCTTATTTTTATGATCTTGGATTTTTCCACCTTATAAATAATTGCGTTACCTTCACGGTAGGCAAGATCCTTCTTCAAAATCGCTTCTGCTTTTTTTCTGTATACATCCATCTTCTCTGACTGAGCAAAGGGTCCTTCATCCCACTCAATGCCCATCCATTTAAGATCCTCGAGAATTTCATCTAAGTATTCCTTCTTAGAGCGCTCTCTGTCAGTATCTTCTATGCGCAAAATGAACTTTCCCCCGGTATGTCTTGCATAAAGCCAGTTAAAGATGGCAGTTCTAGCACTTCCAAGATGAAGGTATCCGGTCGGGCTTGGGGCAAATCTCACACGCACTTGCTTTGCCATTATCTCTTAAATCTCCATGTTGTATCCATGCAGGATCGCCTTCTCGTTTATTGTAATAAGCTCATCTTTGTCCCGCAAAATAAAAGATACTGCTTTTATTAACTCTTTGATAGAAAAAAGCTTTTTAACTTTGTTAAAAGCGCCGACAGTTACCATGTTTGCAACTTTTTTCTCTCCCAAACTCATGGCAATTTCAGTAAATGGTGCTTTTTTAACGCATATATTATTCAAACCAACTACTGCTTGCTTGATTTCTCCATCGCTAATCTTGGAACTATCTATTAAAAGTAGACCATGGGATTTCACCCTTTTTGAAAACTTAAGAAGAGACGGCTTATTCATTACTATGCAGGATGTGGGATATCTTACAGCTGGACTAGCTATGCTATTTGAGTGGACCCTGACCATCGAATGCGCAGTACCACCCCTTACTTCAGCCCCGTAGGAAGGCATCCAGGTTACGTGGTAACCCGAATTCATAGCAGCATATGCCAAAACTCTTCCCATCACCATTATTCCTTGTCCACCGTATCCAGCACAAAGTATTTCTTCTTTCATCCCTTTAAAACCCCCAACGGATAAACCTTTGTTACAGTATCATCTATCCTTTGATATGCTTCTTTTATGGACTTGGCCCCGTAAACAGGACATAGAGAAACAACCTCCACCATCGAAAAACCCTCATTATTCAACTGAACATTAAAAGCTTTCTTAATCGCCTCTTTTGTTCTGGAAATACCTTCTTTATTGTGTACCGCTGTTCTTTCAACGTATTTGACGCCGTCTAAGATTGAAATCATCTCTGATATTTTAAGCGGAAAACCGTCACGCGTTATATCCCTTCCTTTATGACTAGTTGCCGTACGCTGTCCTACCATTGTCGTAGGCGCCATCTGACCACCTGTCATGCCGTAAACACCGTTATTCACGAATATAACTGTTATTTTTTCTCCACGGTTTGCCGCATGTATTATTTCGGAAGTCCCGATAGCTGCTAGGTCCCCATCTCCCTGGTAGGTAAATACTATGTTTTCTGGAAGAACGCGTTTTATACCTGTAGCGACAGCTGGACACCTGCCGTGAGCGGCTTCCGTGACATCAAAATTCCAATATTCATAAGCTATTACGGCACATCCAACCGGAGCTACTGCAACAACCTTCTCCCTTACCCCAAGTTCATCGATAACATCGCAAACTATCCTGTGGATAACGCTGTGTCCACAGCCGGTACAATAGTGCATCTTGACATCTGTGAGAGATTTGTTTTTATCCATTTTATTTTAAAATCCTATTTGCTAAATTTATAATATCCTTTTCATCCGGAATGCCGCCACCCATCCTGCCATGAAAATATACCCGTTTTCTATCTTGAATGGCGAGATTTACATCCTCTACCATTTGGCCTGCGCTCATTTCAATAACAAGAAATTTCGTCTTTCCCTTATCCAGACTTTCCAATTGTTTATAAGGAAAAGGCCAGAGAGAAATCGGCCTGAAAAGACCCGCTGCCTTACCTTTTTTTCTAAGTTCATCACAGCAGCTACGGGCAATTCTGGCGCTCGTTCCGTAAGCAACCATTATAAGTTTGGCATCATTTGTCTTATACCGTTCGAATTTGACTTCATCTTTTCTCATTTTATCAAACTTCTTCTGAAGATCCTTGTTCCTAGCCTCAAGCTCTCCGTCTTTCAAATACAAGCTTCTGATAACACGTGGCTTTCTTGCCTTGCAACCGTTAAGAATCCAATTTTTTTGTTTTCTGCCTTTTGCCTTATCTTTTCTATCTACGAAAGCGGGCTCCATCATCTGTCCCAATGCTCCGTCACTCAAGATCATAACAGGATTTCTGTATTTATCTGCTATATCAAAAGCTTCATAAGTAAAATCAAACATCTCCTGTGCATTATGGGGCGCTAATACAACCATATAATAATCCCCATGCCCTCCACCTTTTGTAGATTGAAAATAATCTGCCTGTGAGGGTGCTATGTTGCCGAGGCCTGGACCTCCTCGCATAATATTAACTATAACTGCGGGAAGCTGGCATCCAGCCAGATAAGAAATCCCTTCTTGCTTCAAGCTTATGCCCGGACTAGATGAGGTTGTCATGACGCGTGCACCTGCAAGGGAAGCGCCAAAGATCATGCTTACCGCAGCCAGCTCGCTCTCCGATTGAATAAAGACACCATTTTCCTCCAGCATCCTTCTAGACATGTAAGCTGTAAGTTCATTCTGCGGGGTTATTGGATAACCCGCATAGAAACGGCAGCCGGCTTTTACTGCTCCTTCGCCGCATGCTTCATTGCCTGTAATTAAAATCTTTTTCGCTTTAGTCATTTTCCGAAAAGTTCTTCCATTATGTTTTCGCAAATCTCATCTGCAGTTAGATGATACTTTTTAAAAATTTCACTGCGCTTGCCATGCTCTATAAATTCATCGGGAAGCGCTATCCTCTTAACCCTTACTCCTTTTATATTTTCCCGTTCAATAAATTCAAGTATTGCGCTTCCAAAGCCCCCGTTTGCAACTCCTTCTTCGATTGTGACTATTTTATTTATCCGTGATGTAACATTTTCTAACATGTTTTCATCAAGTGGTTTGATAAATCTTGCATTCACCACAGAGGCCTCTATTCCTTTCTCTGAAAGAAGATCTGCAAGTTTTAGAGAATTAGATACCATGCTACCAACAGCAATAATTGCCAAATCCTTTCCTTCTCTTAACATCTCTGAAGTACCCAATTTAAGGGCTTTAAAACTCGATAGTGGCATAAGCGAAGCTGCTGATCCTTTGGGATACCTGATGGCAACAGCCTCATTAAGCGTCAAGGCAAATTCCATCATCTTTTCTAATTCTACTCCATCACGGGGTGCCATTACTGTCAAATTTGGAATATGCCTCAAAAAGGCGATGTCAAATACACCGTGATGGGTTGGGCCATCCTCTCCGGTAATACCGGCCCTGTCAACACAGAAGATGACGGGTAGCTTCTGGAGACTAACGTCATGAATTATTTGATCGTAGCCCCTCTGTAAAAAAGTGGAGTAAATAGCTACAATAGGCCTAAGGCCTGCTCTTGCCATTCCGGCACTGAAGGTAATAGCGTGTCCTTCTGCTATGCCTACGTCAAAAAATCGATCAGGAAATTCTTTCGAAAATTCCGCAAGGCCCGTACCGTCCGGCATGGCGGCCGTAATAGCCACGATCTTTTTGTTACTTTTGCCCAATCTTGCCATTACCCTTCCGAAAACATCAGAATATGTCTCCCTTGAAGAGTTTTTTGTAGGTTTCGTTTTAATTATACCACTTTTTATATCAAAAGGGGATGTGCCGTGAAAATCGCTTGGTCTGTCTTCAGCAAACTTGTATCCCTTGCCTTTCTTTGTAACAACATGAACGATTCTCGGCTCCTTCAGCTTTAATACATTATTAAAAGTTGTTATGAGTGAGCTTAAATCATGTCCGTTAACTGGTCCAAAATATCTAAAACCCAGTTCTTCAAATATTATGCCGGGGACAAGAAGGCTCTTTAGGCCTTCCTCGAGCTTTCTGGCTGCCTTAAAGGTCTTGGAACCTAAAAGAGGGATAGCTTTTATAATCTTCTGCAAATCTTCTCTTATCCTATTGTATATGGGATTGGTCATAATCCGGTTTAGATAACGACTCAAGGCGCCGACGCTTTTTGATATAGATAATTCGTTATCGTTTAAGATTATCATTATGTCTTTTTTTATCTGCCCAGCGTGGTTAAGTGCCTCAAGCGCCAGGCCCCCGGCTAGAGCCGCATCGCCTATTACGCATACTACCTTGTTATTTTTCCCGGTCAAATCCCTTGCGCAAGCTAAACCCAAAGCTTGGGATATGGATGTAGAACTGTGGCCAACAGTAAAACAGTCGTAAGGGCTTTCATGCCTATTCGGAAAACCGCTTAAGCCGCCAAGCTGTCTTATCGTATCGAATTGCTTTAGTCTCCCTGTCAATATCTTATGTGCATATGCCTGATGGCCAACATCCCACACTATGCTATCATTTGGGGTATCTAAAATATAATGAAGTGCTACTGCAATTTCTACAGCGCCTAGGCTCGGAGCTAGGTGTCCACCATTCCTTGATATAACTTCTATAATCTTTTGCCTGATTTCTTCTGCAACCTTAGGAAGCTCCTTAAGGGGTATTGTTTTTAGGTCGGCTGGTGAATTTATTTTTTTTAGTAGCGCGCTCATGATCTTAGCGATTTTCTTTCTAGCTTATCTGCGATATATCTTAGATTATCCGCTTTTCTACCGAAAATTTCAAGTGATGATTTGGTTCTATTAAGGATTTTTTTTAATTTAGTTCTTTTCTTTTCTAGCTCCTGCGTCTGATAGGTATTGTCTTTCAAATCATCGTATATCTGATATGCACTTCCGAAATCCTTTCCGAATTTTTCCAAAGCCCTTATTTTAGCAGAAGGGGCAGATGCGGCTATAGCCCCGCCACTGAGAGAACAAGCAAAGAGCATTCCTGTTTTTAAATCATTTATTCTGGATTCTCCAATATTACCTTTTCTTTTTATATCTAAACCTTGTCCTCCAATCATGCCATTAAGACCGATCGAGTAAGAAATTGTTTTAATTAGCTTTAGAGCAATTTTTTTGTTGCGCATATCCGAAATAATCATAAATGCTAAATTAAGAAGTGCATCTCCCGCTAATATCGCTATTCCTTCTCCAAACTTCACGTGGCAGGCCGGCCTTCCTCTCCGGATGCTATCATTGTCCATTGCCGGCAGGTCATCGTGAATCAAAGAGAAATTGTGAATGAATTCTATGGCGCATGCCGGAGCTATAGCACTCTTAATATTAGCACCGCAGGCCATGGAAGATTCAAGACATAGAATGGGTCTTAATCTCTTGCCTCCGGGAAAAAGGGCATATTTCATTGCGCTTAAAACATCGCCTGAAGAGCTACTTGCCTTTCCTAAGTATGTTTTCAGTGCCTTATCTATTAATTTTCTATTTTGTTTTATTCGGTTTTCGGCCATCATCTTATATCAAGATCAAAAAAGGGTTTCGACATCTTTATTCTTAGATTTCTTCTTCGGAGATTCTTCGTCCTCAAAAGATTCAAGTTTGAGTTTCCCGTCTTTACCTTTGACAAGTATTTCGACTTTCTTTTTTGCCACCACGAGTTTTTTCTGACAAATTCTCGAAAGCTTTATTCCTTCTTCGTACTTTGCCAATGAATCCTCAAGGGGAAGATCACCATTCTCAAGCTTTTCGACTATACCTTCTAGTTTTTTTATCGCCTCTTCGAATTTCATCTCAGCCATGCTTGCCTCCTGATTTCAACCTTCATTCAATTCCTCAACCCTGCTTATCAATTCTCCTTTGGCGAGTTTTGTTTTAATCAGATCTTCCTTAGAAATATCTTTTATATCCTTTAGTATGTGGCTATCTTTTGCGGTCATACTAATGCTGTAGCCACGGTTTAGTATTGCCAGAGGACTCAAGGCCTCAAGCTTACCGATCAACAGATTGAATTTCTCCCTATTTATCCTCACAGCACGCTCTATTCCAACTGCAAGGTCTTTTGTTAAATCGTCTACCTTCTGGTCATACTGCATAATTAAATTAAGCGGCTGTCTAAGCACATAACTTGTACTTAAGGTTAAGACCTTTTCTTTCAACATTTCGATCTTCCCGACCAAGGAGTTTCTTAGCCTGGCTAAAGAAGTATTTATAGTAGATACAAGGTCATCTTTTCTTGGAAGCACCAACTCCGCTGCTGCTGACGGTGTTGGGGCCCTTAGGTCTGATACAAAATCAGAAATAGTGTAATCAATCTCATGGCCTACAGCGCTTATGATGGGGATTTCGGAATTAAAAATAGCCCTTGCGACAATCTCTTCGTTAAAAGCCCAAAGATCTTCAAGGCTTCCGCCACCTCGACCTACAATCATAACATCTATGTTTTTTAGTTCATTAAATTGCTTTATAGCCACTCCTATCTCGTTCTTTGCGGACTCGCCCTGGACCTTGGCTGGATTTATAATTATTTCGACGTTTGAAAATCTTCTTCTTGTAACATTGAGGATATCGCGGATAGCTGCACCGGTTGGGCTTGTCACAACGCCTATCCTGGTAGGAAGATATGGAATTGGTTTTTTGTGACTCTGCTCAAAGAGGCCTTCCTTTTTTAATTTTTGCTTTAATTCCTCAAATCGAAGCTGAAGAGCGCCTATTCCCTTCGGTTCAATAGTCTCAGCAATCAACTGGTAATCGCCCCTCGGTGCATAAACACCTATGGAACCGAAACAAACAATCTTCATGCCATCTTTAATCTTAAACTTCAACTTTTCGTTTGCACGCCTGAACATAGCACATTTTAAGACAGCATTTTCATCGCGTATTGAGAAATACATATGGCCGGAAGAATGGTAGATGTAATTTGATACTTCGCCTTCAACCCAAACAGCCGAACAAGCACTTTCCAGAGTGGCGCGAATCTTCTTTGAAATCTCTGAAACTGTGTATATTTTGTTTTTTTTGGAATCCGCCACTTTGAGTAAATCCTTTTACTTACGATGCATTATTTCTTCAAGTATGCATCCATTGAACGTGCTGCGCGCTTTCCTGCACCCATCGCTTCGATTACAGTCGCTGCGCCGGTAACAATATCCCCTCCCGCAAATATATCGCTAAGGGAAGTCACCCCTGTATTATGGTCGGCATCTATGTTTTTCTTCTTGGTAAGCTTTAAGTCTTTAATGGTGGACAAGAGGAGTGGGTTGGGCCCCTGGCCTATGGCACAGACAACTGTGTCAACATCAAGGTGAAAATTGGATCCCTCAACAGGAACAGGCCTTCGCCTGCCGCTTGCGTCTGGTTCGCCGAGACTATTCTTGAGGCATTCCATGCCTGTAACCCAGCCGTTGTCATCTCCAAAGATCTTAATGGGGCTTACTAAAAGATCAAATTTTATTCCCTCTTCTTTTGCATGCTCTATTTCATCGGCCCTTGCGGGCATCTCGGCTTCTGTTCTTCTATAAACTATCGTAACCTCTTGGGCCCCAAGGCGCTTGGCACATCTTGCAGAATCAATTGCCACATTGCCGGCCCCTATAACTGCAACCTTTTTTCCTGTCACAACGGGTGTATCGTATTCAGGAAAAAGATAGGCTTTCATGAGGTTAATTCTCGTAAGAAATTCATTTGCCGAATAAACGCCGTTATAATCCTCTCCGTCTATACCTAAGAAATATGGAAGACCTGCCCCGGTTCCTACGAAAAAGGCCTTAAAACCTTTCTCTCTCAGCTTATCTATAGTTATGGACTTCCCGATAACCATGTTGTAATCAAGTTTTACGCCTAAATTCTTTATATAATCAACTTCGATATCTATAATAGTTTTCGGCAGCCTAAAATTCGGAATTCCGTAGACAAGAACGCCGCCCGGCTTATGTAAAGATTCGAATATAGTTACTGCATATCCCATTTTCGCTAGGTCAGCTGCACATGTTAATCCTGCCGGGCCGCTTCCGACAACCGCTACCTTTTGGCCAGTCGGCTTTGGAGTTGATGCCTTTTTGATTTTGCCTTTTGCATGATTTATTTCCCAATCTGCAGCAAACCTTTCCAATGCCCCGATATTTATCGCCTTTTGTTTCTTTCCAAGAATACACATTTTTTCGCATTGGTCTTCCTGGGGACAAACCCTGCCGCAAACAGCAGGAAGGCTGTTCTTTTCCCTAAGTATCCGGATTGCATCATCAAACTTTTTATCCTTAATGGCTATTATGAATCCGGGTATGTTTATTTCAACGGGACATCCTGAAACACACAGGGGTTTCTTGCAGTTTAAACACCGCGCTGCCTCTTTTACCGCCTCTTCCTCTGTGCACCCTAAGGCTACTTCCTCAAAATTCTTTATTCTGTCTTTTACGCTTTGTTCTCTCATACCCTGCATCCGCATTTTTTCTTATAAAAATCAAGCGATTCCTTTTCTTTATCCTTAAACCTTTTCTGCCTTTTTAAAAAAAGATCCCAGTC
>JABMRN010000262.1 GCA_013202515.1 Candidatus Omnitrophota bacterium
CTCTTGTTGTTATCTCAAGATTAACTTTTTTCTTTTTTGCAAGCCTAACATCGCTTGAAGATATCTTTCCTGGGTGTGCAAGGATATCTACACCTGCTTCTATAAAAGCTTTGTTTGTACCCGGTAAAACGGGCTCTACTGGGCTTTCACCGTGTCCGACGACAATCTTTGCACCGTTCTTTCTGGCATATTTTACTAGGTTTTTTATTTCTTCTATGGGAGGGTGGGTGATTTCAACGCCAGGAATCGATTTTATCTTCCAGTGCTTATTTAGAATCCTACAAGTGCGAACGATCCTAGGAATTACGAAATCGATATTTGAACTATCAACATGATCTGTTATGGCAATTGCTCTATAGCCCTTAACCTCTGCACGTCTAACGAGTTCGCTTGGCAGAAGCTCTCCATCGCTTAAAAGTGTATGTGTATGTAGGTCTATCATCGATAATTTATTATTTCTACGATGGCGTCCCTGGTCCGATTCGAACGGACGGCCTACGCCTTAGGAGGGCGCCGCTCTATCCATCTGAGCTACAGGGACTATGCCTATATTATTCTTTGTCGTACTTAATCAGCGAAAAGACAGGATAACCCTTAAGCTTATCCCTGCCCTTCAAAAACTCAAGCTCTATTAAAAAAAATATCTCGACGATCTCACCTTTAAGTTTCTTAACCAAATCTATCACGGCTTTTATCGTGCCGCCTGTAGCCAGGAGATCATCAACTATTAAAACTTTTTCGCCGGCCTTAAAAGCATCCCGATGAACCTCAAGGGTATCAGTACCGTATTCGAGTTCATAGCTTGCATTAAACGTTTCGTGGGGCAATTTTCCTTTTTTTCTGACAGGTATAACTGCGGCCCCCAATTTGTACGCAAGGGCAGCACCGAAAATAAACCCCCTTGATTCGATGCTGACAACTGCGTCTATTTCTTTACCTTTACATCTTTTATAAAATTCATCTATTACCTCCCTGAAGGCTTCCCCATCATTAATCAAGGTGGTTATGTCTTTAAATACAATTCCCTTTTTTGGAAAATCCTGAACATCTCTTATCGTGCTTTTTAAATCGACCATATTCGTCTCCTATTTTATTTCTTTTCTTCTGTGCCTTCCAGCGATTTTTCCTGCTGAATCATATATTCTCTTAATTTGCGTTTAGCTGCATTCTCTATCTGTCTTACCCTTTCTCTTGTGATACCGAAATTTCCCGCTGTCTCTCTTAAGGTACGCCTCACCCCGTCTTTAAGACCAAATCTAAGCTCGAGTATCTTTTGCTCTCTTGGAGTCATTCTTTTAAGCAATTCTTTTATTCTTTCATGTAGAAGAAAATTGCTGAGTTCGTCAATAGAACTAACAATCTTTTCGTCTTCTAAAAGATCCATAAATTCCGTCGTTCCACTATCGCCGATTGGAGCGTTTAAGCTAGAGACAGTATTCGCCATCTTGCTAAGCTGTCTTACCCTTCTAATCGGAAGCGCCATCTTCCTGCCTATCTCACGCATTCTCGGCTTTCGTTTGAGTTTATGGGACAACTGCTCGGAAACCTTTTTGAAGCGCATCAAAAGCTCGATGACATATACCGGTATTCGGATGGTTTTTCCCTGATTAGCTATTGCCCTTGTAATGTACTGCTTTATCCACCACGCAGCATACGTCGAAAACCTGTACCCTTTGTTTGGGTTGAATTTCTCAACAGCCTTCATGAGGCCTAGGTTTCCCTCTTCTATCAAATCGAGCATGGGAACACCGAGATAGCTATATTTCTTCGCAATGTTTATGACCAAGCGAAGATTTGATTTTATCATTTTCTGACGCGCACGCTTGTCTTTTTTCTTGATCCTATTAGCAAGATCTATTTCTTCCTTGTGTGTCAAAAGAGGAAGTTTCTTGATATCCCTTAAATAAAGCCTTATCGCATCCATATCCTCGCCTTTTATTTATCTTTTCTCTTCTTTTTTAATACCGCCTGTGCCGCAGCAAGCCTTGCGATAGGAACCCTGAATGGGGAACAGCTCACATAATTTAATCCCGCGTTATAACAAAATTCTACGGAGCGAGGTTCTCCACCGTGTTCACCGCAAATTCCCACTTTCAAATCCTTGTTTACAGATCGTCCTTTCTTGACGCCTATTTGAAGAAGCTGGCCCACACCTTGTATATCTATGATCTGAAAGGGATCATCCTTAAGGATTTCTTTTTCATAATAGTAATTTAGAAATTTAGCAGCGTCATCCCTTGATAATCCGAATGTTGTCTGTGTAAGATCGTTCGTGCCGAATGAGAAAAATTCAGCTACTGTTGCGATCTCATCCGCCGTTAATACCGCCCTGGGAAGCTCGATCATCGTGCCAACGGTGTAATTTATTTTGGTGTTATACTTCTTCATTACATCCTCGGCAACTTTTCTTACAACAAGCTCTTGCGACTTAAGCTCGTTCACGTGACCGACAAGCGGAATCATAATCTCAGGCAATACCTTTATCTTTTCCTTTTTAACTTCAATGGCAGCCTCAAATATGGCTCTTGCTTGCATCTCTGTAAGCTCAGGATAGACGATTCCAAGCCTGCAGCCTCTAAATCCCAGCATGGGATTCATTTCCTTAAGGCTTGCTATCTTGTATTTTATTCTGTCCTCGGCCACACCCATAAGCTCAGCCATTTTTTTGATTTCCTTAGGCTCATGCGGTAAGAATTCATGAAGGGGCGGATCAAGAGTCCTTATAGTTACAGGTAATCCATTCATCGCTCTGAAAATACCAACAAAATCGTTTTTCTGAATGGGAAGCAATTTATCAAGCGCTCTTCTTCTCTCCTCTTCATTCTCAGCTAGAATCATTTCCCTGATGCACTCTATCTTTCCTTCCCCGAAAAACATGTGCTCTGTTCTGCATAAACCAATACCCTCAGCACCAAAAGCAATGGCCGTGACAGCTTGATCAGGCTGATCCGCATTTGTCCTAACCTTAAGCGTTCTTTTCTTATCGGCCCATGTCATTAGTTTCGAAAAAAGCATATACGACTCTGACTTTTTCGGATCCAAGGTTTTTTCCAGAAGAACCTGTAGTACCTCTGAAGGCTTAGTTTCTATTTTACCTTCGATAACCTCTCCAGTCGTTCCATCTATAGAAATGTAATCGCCTTCTTTCAACGTCTTGCCCTTTACATTCATAGATCTGGACTGATAATCGATGTTGAGTGCATCGCAGCCTGCAACGCATACTTTACCCATTTGCCTTGCAACAAGCGCTGCGTGAGAAGTCATTCCACCTCGCGCTGTGAGAATTCCTTCGGCTGCATTCATACCCTTTATGTCTTCGGGACTGGTTTCGATCCTAACCAGTATAACCGTATCTCCCCTCTTTGCCCAATCCTCGGCATCCACGGCATTAAAGACAATCTTCCCGGATGCAGCACCTGGACCGGCATTTAATCCCTTTGCAAGAAGCTTTCCATCAGATATTAGTCTTTGCTTCTCAGCGGGATCGAAAACTGGACGAAGCAACTGATTAAGCTGTTCAGGATCTATTCGAAGTAGCGCTTCTTCTTCTGAAATCCTACCTTCCTTAACCATATCGACCGCTATTTTAAGTGCCGCAACGCCGGTTCTTTTTCCCGTTCTCGTCTGGAGCATCCACAGCTTTCCCTTTTGAATGGTAAACTCCATGTCCTGCATATCTCTGTAGTGCTTCTCGAGCTTCTTGTAAATACCGATAAGCTCACCAAAAGGTTTTGGCATCTCTTTCTGTAATTGTGTTATCGGCTGGGGTGTTCTTGTTCCTGCCACGACGTCTTCGCCCTGGGC
>JABMRN010000263.1 GCA_013202515.1 Candidatus Omnitrophota bacterium
AACACCAAAGGGCATATTTTATAAAGCCAACGATTTTTACGAAAAGGCTAAATACGATGATGCGATCAGAGAATATAAGAAGCTGCTCGAGAGAGGCCTTGAAGACGGGAATCTTTATTACAATTTAGGCAACGCTTATTTTAAAAAGGGTGAATTGGGTGAGGCAATTGTAAATTATGAAAGGGCAAAAAGATTAATACCTCGCGATAGGGATTTGGAAGCGAATTATAAACATGCAGGATCTTTGGTAAAGGGAAAAGGAGCCCCCTTTAAAAAAATATGGATTTTAAGATTGCTAGATAACTTTTTTAACAGCTTTACGCTTAACACCATGACAATAATGATATCGCTTTTATATTTGGCTATTGCTCTTACGATAATCGTAGGGGTAGTGCTTAGGATTCCGCGGATGCAGAAGGTGCTTGTATTAGTTATTCTTGGGGGTTTATTTTTAGTTAATGCTGTTTTTCTGCGCAATAGGATATCGCTTTTAAATAAAGAAGCCATAGCAATAAAAGAGAAAGCCGACGTTAGATTCGGACCGTTTCAAAGGGCCACTACCCACTTTACGCTCTACGAAGGCACGAAAGTTGAAGTCTTATCACGTAAAGATGAATGGGCCAAAGTAAGAAGGCCGGATGGAAAAGTAGGTTGGGTAAAAAGCGACACGTTGGAAATGATATGATATAGGTAACTTGTCGCATTAATATAGATGATGTGATATAATATTGCGAATTGTGGGCCCGTAGCTCAGTTGGATAGAGCACCTGCCTTCTAAGCCGGTTGTCGCGTGTTCGAATCACGCCGGGCCTGCCACAAAAAAATTTGTTCAAGCATTATGGTGGCTGTAGTGTAATGGCAGCACGATAGACTGTGGCTCTGTTAGAGAGGGTTCAAATCCCTTCAGCCACCCCAAAATAAAAAATCCTGCAACGTACTGCAGGTTTTTTTATAGTAGTTTATCATGCCTCAGGGTTGCATATTCCTTCTTTTCCATGTATATTTGATAAAGGCAATTTTAATAAAATCACCCCTACATACATATGCAAAAGGATACAGAAAAATGACGCTGAATATAGTAAATACGGTGCTTTGCGTAGCGATATTTATTTTAGGTTATTGGGGATATGCTAAAAACCGTAACCTATCGGCGCTACTTGTCGGACTCGCATTCGGAATTTTTGGGATATCGCATATTTTGGCTATCATTGGTTTTAGCGAAAGTCTTTCGAATTTCTTGATTATAATAAGGGCAATCGCATATCTTGCTGTTGTTTTTGCGCTTAGCAGAATATTAGCTGAAGGTTAGATGCATATGTTAGATAAAATAGCTCTTGTTGCAGCGATAGTCCTTCCATTATGGAATATTCCCCTTATTGTTAGAATTATAAAAAGGAAATCCTCAAAAGATATAAGCATTTACTGGGCTTGTGGGATATGGGTTTGTTTTTTATTAATGCTCCCACATGGCCTAAGATCAGAAGAAATTGTATGGCGAGTTTTCAATATTGTGAATTTCACCTTTTTTAGTTTCGTTACGCTCGTCGTATTGATATACCGGGAAAAACACAAAAAATAAAATCACCCTGTATCTTGAATGTTCCCTTTCTATCGGGTATATTTAATAAGTTGACTTATATTTTTGGCATAGTTGAAAAGGAGGCTTTAATATGAAAAAGACCTTTATGATAATCATGGTAAGCGTTTTATCTACCGGAATGCTTCTTACTGCTTGCGGACCCAGGGTGAAGAAAGCCGAATCAAGCCGCGCTGCTGTGGAGATTGCTAAGAATATACAAGGTAAATTATCCGGAAGGGTAAATTATCTTCTGCAGCAAGGACAGGCTTTTTATGATGCAAAAGATTACCGGGGCGCAATTGACATTACACAGTATATTTTGTGGCACATGGATAGAAATTCAAAAGAGGCACAGGATATGTTGGTTAAAGCAAAACAGTCCTTAACTGATGAGATTATGGCAAAGCGTGATGCCCTATTAGTAAAGCAGAAAGCTGCTAGAAAAGCCCAAGAAGCACAGAAGGCACAAGCCAAAGCAGCAAAACTAACGACTACCGCGCAAAAGCCGGCAGCCGAATCAACAAGCCCGGCAACCACTAAGTAAATATATTAGATTATAGACACAAAGCCTGCGATAATTTATATTTATCGCAGGCTTTGTTATGTTTATACCAGAATTATTTTTGCAGGTGGAAAGCCGTTAAAATTGGCCGCAGCGCTTGCACAGGAATAGGCACCTATGTTCTTAACATACACCGCGTCTCCAACGTATAGTTCAGGAATCTCTTCGTTTACAGAAAGGGTATCAAAGGAGTCGCAGGTGGGTCCTGCGATGGTGCTCAGGAATTTTTGTCCACGCCTTAAGGTCTTGAATTCATACCTTGAATGGTCAAATACCATACCCGAAAAATCAGCGTATATTCCATCGTTAATATAATAATAGTTTTTATTATTCCGGAAGGTTCTCCCTATGACCTGGGTTACTAGAATCCCGGCAGGGCCGACCAAGAAACGGCCTGGTTCAGCGATAAATCTGACACTTTTGTCAAATTTTGTTCTTATCTGACGGCGTATCTGGGATGCCATTCTTTCAAAATTTATTCCAACCTCGTTGTCAAAATGTTGTATCGGAAAACCTCCGCCTATGTCCATTATTTTAAGAGGCAAACCGTTTTCTTCTGCTTCGTTGAAAATATCGGATGAAATTTCAAGGGCCTGAACGTAATTTTCTACATTTTTTGCTTGAGAACCAACATGAAAACTTATGCCCATTGGAACCAATCCCAGCGTTTTTGCCTTACGAAGAAGCAAAAATGCATGTTCAGGATCTGCTCCGAATTTTAAAGATAGCTCAACGACACTTCCGTGATTTGCAACCTTTATGCGGACAAGCACGTGCGCTCCCGGATAATGCTTGGCGAGTTTATATAGCTCCGGCTCATTATCAAAAGTCATAAGGCGCACTTTACGTCTTTGGGCAAAGGCGATATCATCGCCCGTTTTAATGGTGTTAGCAAAAATTATTTTTGAAGGAGAAGCACCTTGTTTAAGAACGAGTTTCATTTCTGCGGCACTTGCAACATCAAAGCCGGCTCCGAGCGCAATAAATGCTTTGATCACGGCCGGATGGGGATTCGCCTTTATAGCGTAGTATGGAGTAACATCTGGGAGAGATTTTTTGAAACGGTTGTATTGTTTTTCAAGCACCGAACGCCTGATAATCATTACAGGCGAACCATGTTTTTTTATTGCTGCTCGTACAAGATTCTCAACAGTTACGGCTGTAGAGTGAACGCCGTTTGACTCGGACTTAAGCTGTGGCGGTTTCAGGTTTTTCTGAACTACGGGCATAGACATTCGACCTTTCTCTAGAATTAACCAAGAACGAAGCAAATTGCCATACATCCTCTTCTTTAGGCCTTGAAACATCAAACTTGGTAAATTGTGTATTAAGATTTTTTAGCGGTGTCCAGTCAACAGGTATTGATATAAAAGGCTTAATAAAGGGAATAGAAACCTTTAATATATCCTCATGGTCAATATCGTCCGGCATACAGAATCCTCGATTAGGATTTTTAATCATCCAGATGGCAGCTGAAACTACTGATATTGCAACTTGAAGAGTAGTTGCATTCTGATGGGGAACGAGCCTTCGTGTTTCCTCTATATCCAGAAGGCTTCCGCACCACCACGATTTGAAATCATGGCCCATGAGAAGCACTCCCAGCTCATCTCGTCCGCTTATTATTTCGTCATTCATGATTCTCTGCTTTTCTTGAAGCTTAAATTGCCTCATTTCAAGTTCATGCAGAGAGTTTATAGCCGCATTACATGGGCAATAGGCATAATGGACAGTAGGCCTGTAAATAGCTTCTCCATTGTCCCAAAGCGTAAGACGATCTGAAATACTAAAGGCTTCACCGTGCCTTATGAC
>JABMRN010000020.1 GCA_013202515.1 Candidatus Omnitrophota bacterium
ACCCGCTCCACACAGGAAACTGTCCCCGCAGCACACAGGAAAGTGTACCCCCGCGCCCCCGCCTGACGGAATCGGGTAAAGTTCCCCTTGAAAGAATAAACCTATATGCTATAATCATCTTTAGACTACAAGGAGGTAGTCCAACGAGACGGCTTTCCTAGTATGAAAGCCGTTTTTTGTTTTGGATAGGGGAGGGTACACTTTCCTGTATGGAGCGGGGACACTTTCTTCTGTGGAGCAGGGACAGTTTCCTATATGATGGGAAAGCGTTTCGATACTAAGTTGTTGTTACTTCAATTGCTAACTTGTAAATAATGAAGGAGGGAAAAAATGAGTGATAAAATTAAGTTTCCAAAAAAGAAGGCGGTTATATTTTGGCCAGTAGGGACAGGAGATTCGGCTACCTTAGTTTTAAAACCAGATGAGGTTGTGATGCAGATAGATCTTAGGCATTTAGAGAAGTCTGAGGAAAAGGAAAATCCAGAATGGCCAATAATTGATTATCTAGTGGACATGCTTCCTAAAAAGAACAAAAGACCTTACCTTTCTCTCTTTGTTCTAACACATCCAGATAAAGACCACATTCAAGGATTTGCTGAATTGCTTAAAAAAGTAGATATCGGTGAACTATGGCATACTCCTAAAATCTTTCGTGACCAAAAAGAGCAAAACAAGCTATGTGAAGATGCTAACGCCTTCAGAAAAGAAGCAGATAGAAGACGCAAAGCAATCTTGGCAGGCCCAGACAACATAAAGTCAGGAGACAGGCTGCGAGTTATAGGTCACGACGATATCTTAAAAGATGAGAAATATAAAGACATCCCGGATGATTGTAAGTCCCGCCCAGGAGAAAAAGTCAGCGTAGTAGACGGGGATAACCTATCAAGCGATTTTATAGCTTTTATCCATGCACCATTTAAAGAAGACCAAGCAAAAGACACGAACAAAACAAGCCTTGCATTAAACATAAAGGTTTTTGAGGAAAAAGAATATGGTCAGTTTTTCTTCTTTGGAGACCGAGAATATGCAACCATAAAGAAAATCTTTGAGATAACCGAAGAGAAGAAAAACAATGTGGATTTCCTCTATTGGGATACCATGCTGGCATCGCATCATTGCTCTAAAGCAATAATGTATTACAAAGAAGAAGGGGAGGAAGAAGAAAAGTTCAAGCCAGATATTATGAAGTATTTTAAGGACTATTCCCGTGCAGGATATATCGTCTCCAGCTCTTTATCTGACTTTACAGATGAAGACAGCGATAATCCGCCTCACAAGAAAGCCAGAAAACGATATGAATCGATTGTAAAAGCAGGACAGTTCATTTGCACACATGAATATCCCGACCAAAAGAAGCCATGTCCGCTTGTGTTCACAATAGATTCGGAAGGATTCAATTTGGATGAAAAAAGAAAAAAGGAACAGGGGTCTGCTGTGCTTGGGGCGGCTGTTGAATCTGCTCGCGGAAGCAAAGAAACTCCAAAAGTACAAATAGGCCAAGGTTAAATAGAAATGACAACAGGACAAGAAAGGGCGCTACACGAACTTCAATGTTTGCAGGCAGTAAATCAAGATAATTTTGAATTAATGGAGCGTCATCTTGCAAGTAATGGCAATTTCATTGCGCATATAAGTATTCGGCTTGGCCTTATGGAAACAAAAGAAGGCGGCCTGGAATTAATGGAACGAGAAGAATTTATCGTTGGCATACCGCAAGATTTTCCTTTTGATTGTCCTTGGATAAGTGTGCTTCACGAACGATTTGCAAATTTTTCTCATGTTGTATGGAAGAGACATTTATGTATTTACCAAAGCAAAGAAATAGAATGGAATCCTTCAGATGGCCTTTATGGATTCTTTGACCGATTAAAAATCTGGCTGGGAAAAGCGGCTATTAATGATATGGATCCCATAGAAGGCCCTCTTGAGCCACCACACCACGTAATAGACCCCTCTAAACTGCCTTTCGTTATCCGAAAAAATGCTCCAGTAGACGCCGCAAAGTCATGGATTGGATTAGCTGAATTAAAAAAATATCACAACCGAATTGAACTCACGGATTGGCACGAGTCATTAAAAGAATGCCCTAAAAATGAAACATTAGCATTGGCCATTATCTTAAAACAGCCATTACCAATGGAATTTCCGAAAAAAGGAGAAGATTTTTTTAAAGAGCTATTGAAGCAAGACGTAGACAAGAATCAGGTCATAAAATATCTAGCGTTAGCTTCACTTTTTACGCTTGATGGAGAGCCAATACATTTAATATTGGGATTACCCATGAGAAGAGCAAGCGACGGCACTCCTAAAATACATATTGCTGTTTGGGTAACGCACTCAGATCTATCAAAACAATTACGTGATGTCCTTCCAGAAAAGAATGATACAGAAAAAATACTAAATATAAGGCAAAAAATTTCAGATATAATATATTCATTCTTCGAAAAAACAACAATAACATGGTGCAGGGTGATGGAAGACAGAAGCGAAATCATAGTGAGGAGAGATAAGGACAGCCCCCTTACTTGGTTAACTAATAAAAAAATACTAATTCTAGGCTGTGGTGCATTAGGATCTTGGGCAGGAGAAATAATCGCTCGAGCAAAACCAAGGCTCATACATCTTGTTGACAAGTCAAAAGTTAACATAGGCATTCTTGCAAGACAAAACTACAAGATTGACGATTTTTGTTCTAATAAAAGTGAAGCACTCGCAAAAAGATTACAAAATATACTCGGTTCTGACAAAGTAACCGTAGAACATCACAATTGCGAAGCGCATAAATTCCTGACAGAAGACATAACCCGCATAAACACATATGACCTTATCCTAGACTGTACAGCCTCATCAATATTTCAGATGAAATTAGAAAGAGACT
>JABMRN010000264.1 GCA_013202515.1 Candidatus Omnitrophota bacterium
ATACTATAAAATTTGCAAAAAAAATAAATCCTGATATTGTAAGATTCTTTGCCGTGTCTCCGCTTCCAAACACCGATTTATGGAATGAACTTCACGGTAAGTTAGATATGAGCGACTTTGAATGGGATAACATAGATTTTTTTAAGCCTAATTTTGATACTGTAGAAATTAGTAAAGATAAAATCTCTTTATATGTGTGTGCAGCATATTGGCACGTGTTAAAATATGATTTTACGAAAGAAATTACAATTTTTCTTATTCCGAATCTCGTAAAGTTGGTATATTTGTGTTTAAGGACAAGAAAATTAAGAGGGAATATCTCTAAATGCTTTCCGCGCTCTGTTAATCTTATATTAGACAATATGCATCAGGTCGCAGATTTAAATGCAAGTGAAAAAATTAAATTTCTGAAGAATGTATGGAAACTAGAACAAACAATATAAAAAGATCGCTTTATATCTCAAATTTAGGCCTGATGGACAATCTGGGCATGACTCAAATTTTGCCTTACATTAAGGGATTAGCAGAAAAAGGAGTTGAATTTATCATAATTTCGTATGAAAAAAAAGAGCATATTGATAATAAAGCCAAGATTAAGCACATAAAAAGAATTTTGGATAAATATGATATAAGATGGATTACCCTTCAATACCACCACCGTTGGGGCAATATTTATGATATTTTTGTAGGGTTATTTTTAGCTGTAAAGATAACATGGGATGAAAACGTTGATATAATACACGCGAGAGCCAGCATCCCCATGTTTTTTGCATTTCCCGTAGCCAAACTATTCGGTAAAAGGATAATTTATGATAGACGCGGAACTGTGAGAGGGGATTTTATAGATGATGTCGATGTAAAAAATATTTGTTCATTGAATTTTTTCGCTATCATTCTTGATGCTATAGACAGATTTTTTATAAGGCATTCAGATGCCATTATCGTTTTATCAGAAAGGGGAAAACGCTTGCTTAAGGAAGGTGATTTAACCGGTAGGCAGGATGTGACGTGTGAGGCAATACCGTGCTGCGTGAATATGGAAAGGTTTGTCAATTTAGACAGTGCTGTTCAACAAGCACTTGATTTAAGCGACAAATTTGTTCTTACGTATGTAGGGTCATTAGGTACCTGTTATCTACTGGATGAGATGATAGACTTTTTTACTATATTAAAAAAAATAGAACAAAACGCATTCTTTTTGATAGTATCACATTCAGATGCTGATATGATTAATAGCACATTTTTAAATAAAGGTATTTTGCGTGGGGACTATGCTGTTGTGGACGCAGCTCCGGATGAAGTTCCCGGGTGGCTAAATAAATCTAAGTGCTCAGTCATGTTTATCAAGGAAGTGGAATGTAAGATAGGTTCTTCACCGACTAAATTTGCAGAATCGCTTGCTGCTGGGATACCTGTAGTTGTCAACAAGAATATAGGAGATACCGAAAATCTCATTTGCGCTAATCGTCTTGGATCTGTAGTTGAATCCTTGGATGAGAAGGGATATAGTGATTCAATATATTGTCTTAGAGAGGTCTTAAAAGACGGTTTTTCGCTTAGTGAGCGTTGCAAGACTGTTGCAAGTAAACTTTTTTCAATGGAACTTGGTATAGAGAAATACAAGAGGATATACGAGAGCTTATAAAGGACATCTGATGAAATTCGAATACGTTAGCTGTAATCTGTGCGGATCAAACAAAACAAAAAATATCGGCAAAAGAAAAGCGCCAGATCGAGATAGTTCACTTGAAAGTGATATAGTTCAATGCCTAGACTGCGGTCTTTTATATCCCAATCCGAAGCCTTGTCTTGAAGATTCCGATATCCAGCGCATGTTCGGTTTTGATGCGCCTAAAGAATATTTTTCTATTCATACGCACAATCGTTTCCGCCTATTTGGTGATATCTTACGTCGTATTGAACGATTAAAACCTGACAAGGGGAGTTTTTTAGACGTAGGGTGTGGAAGAGGGGAACTTTTATATTTGGCCACTAAGAATGGGTGGGAAGCAACAGGCACAGATGTCTCAAAAGATTTTGTACGCTACGCAAAAGAGACATTTAA
>JABMRN010000265.1 GCA_013202515.1 Candidatus Omnitrophota bacterium
AATGTTTCCCTTACCCCATTTCCTGTTATGCTTCGGCATAGGGGAAACATCCGTCTCACAAGTTCATACATTCCTTTACCTGTTTTTTCTATTTTCATACTCTTAAAAAGTTAATCCTTCTTCTTTGCCTCGATTACATAGGCGGAAGCCATTAAATACCCTTTCCAATCATTAGGTCTTTCCATTCTTAGACTCAGCTCTCTAAATAATTTTGGATATTTATCTTCAAAGATTGGCGGTAACGCATGGTAATGATAAAAATGAATATCGACAATAGAAAAATTGCATGGTTCAAATAATTCATTCTTTATACTTAATGGATTACGAAATTTAGCTAATATGTCTTTATATTTTATTTTTCCACTCTTTTCCTTAATAGGTTTATCAACTTTAAGTCTTTCAGAATAAAAATCTATAACTTTATCGCGAACTTCTTGGGGGAATGGACTTAAATCGATAACCCTATTTAAGAAAAAATCAAGAGAGTATTTATTTAAAGCATATGTAGCAAATAAATCATTTCTAAATTCAATAAAAACTAATCCATTGGGATTTAATAACTTTCCCATATTTGATAATGCCCTTTTCTCATCCACTATATGTGGAAAAACACCCAATGCAAGTATCGCATCAAATTTCTCCCTTGGAGGACCTGATCCGTCTTCTAAGTCAGCGAAATGTATTAGCTCAGGATCGTATCCTGCTAATTCCAGCTCTTTTTTCCCTTGCTCTACCATATCTTTTGAGAAATCAAAACCCTTAACATCAAAACCTTCTTTACGAAGTCTTATCATTGGTCCGCAGGTACCACAGCCTGCATCCAAAATAGTTTTGACATTATTCTTTTTTAATCTCTCAATAATGAGTTTGATTCTTATTAAATTAGCAGGATATTGGCCATAACCTTCTTGATACTGTTTAATATAATCCCCAGCTTCTTGATCGTAATAATCTTTTGCTTTTTGTTTTCCTTTTTTTTCATCCATCATATATATGTCCATCCTTGTTAACATTTAATGCTTTGGCTATTTTTGCTCTTGTTTGGATAGAAGGCTTTTTAACAACATTGGATTCTAATTTGGTCAAGAAAGTATAAGAAACGACGGCCTTCCTCGCCAATCCATCTCGCCGAAACCCTTTTTTATTTCGTAATTTCTTTATATTATCTCCAATCACATAAGGTCGGAGAGCGAGAACTTCATCTTTAGTTTTTTTTCATAACAAATCTTTAAGTGCTGAAGATTTGCTTACGATAACACCGTGAGCCTCGGCACATAGTCTACACGCGCTCATCGGTTCACTTCTGGATTTGGCAAGTCTCGACCAGATATGAACGGGATTTTCTTTGAAGACATTTCCGCTCATAATGGGTATAGTTACTCCCTTTTCCCCCATAAGCGCAAGGGGTGTCTTGCGAGCAAGGTGTATACACGGAGAAACATTACCGTTTTCCCCGATATACATATGAGAAAGGTTGTCACATCTCTTTCGTGCCGTGACAAGATGGGGAAACTGAATAGAAATATCTCTTTTTTTCGCCCTTTCGTTTGCCTTTAAGAATACCTTGCGCACTTCGAGATTTCCTTCTTTTGAATAAAACGACAAATGAGAAAGTTCGGGCAGATAACTCAGGAAACCGTTTACAAAGATGCGGTTTATTCCTAAATCGGCACAGAAGTCCACATAGTCCACAAGCTCCCCGATGTTCAGGGAGGTAGCAACGAAGATAGTGTTCACTTTAGGTTTGTCCATTTTCTTAAGAATTTTTATATTGTTTATGATTTTATCGAATTTTGCCCCTGTCTTGAAAGACTCAACCGTTTCCTGTTTACAACCGTCTAAAGATACTGTAACAGACGGCACTCTCCTTGAACACAATGAAGCAATATTCTTATCATTAAGCAACATACCGTTTGTAAGCAAAGGATAAGAGATATATTTATTGTATTTCGAGACATAATCCATCATAGCGAAAAGTTGCGGGTGAAAAAATGGTTCTATCGTTGAGAATTGAAAAGTAACAACTTTTTTAATGATGGGTGAAATTCTGTCAACAATTTGTTTAAAGAAGTTGAGCTCCATCATTTGCGGTTCCACATCGATTATATTTACCCGACAATGCTTGCATTTCAGGTTGCAGACAGTCATTATCTCGACGCCTATGCCTTTTGGATACGGGGCGACTTTGTTTAATACTTTTCTTAATAATTCAGAAATGTCGTTTTCCCGGATTTTGCAGATAATATTCATAACAAATTGTTGCTCCTTCTTGCAACCAATACAGTTAAAATGCCTTTTAGCGCTTTCATTGAATTCTCCCTTTAAGCATTAGGCAGTATTTAATTTCTTTCTATTGAAACGCACCATCAATAGTAATTACTGAACCGTTTATGTATTGGGATTTAATCAAAAACTCTATGGCGTGTGCAATATCAGAAACCTCTCCGAACGAGTTTGAGGGAATTCGCTTCAGTATTTCCTTTTTCACATCGTTCTTCAGTGTTTCCGTAAGTCCCATTTCGAAATAACCGAGTGTCAAAATATTAGAGGTGATGTTAAATCTGCCGTATTCTTTTGCCAGTACGCGCGACATGCCTACAAGCGCCGTCTTGCTCGCAGAATAACAAGCGGTGCCCACACTACCATCCACTCCGACCACAGAAGATATATGTATGATCCGGCCCCATTTTTCTTGAATCATTTGCGGAAGCAATGCCTGGGTAAGAAGAAAATTGCCTTTTACATTAGTACGCATAACCTTGTCCCAGTCTACCTCCTTATAACTGGCAAACAACCCATCGATGTTAAAAACGGCGGAATGGATCAGGGTGAGGTGCGGAAGCCTGCCTTTCCACTTTTGGGCAAAAGATCTAATAGCCTGGGGATCCTCTATGTTCAATTTCTCATACATGACTTTGCTATTCGCCGTATCTTTCAACAAAGAACTGTTATAAACGCCTATCACGCTGTCGATTTTCGAAAGATGCTTGAGAAGTTCCTTTCCAATGCCGCCTAACGCGCCTGTTAAAATAATCATGACTTCGTCCCCCATCGAACAAGGCAGCCCCCCCAGGAATAGCCCACCCCATAGCCCACCAGCATTATCAAATCACCTTTTTTAAGGCGGTTTTGCTCCTCAGCCTGTTTCAAAGCAATTGGAATACAAGCTGAAACGGTATTACCTATTCTTTCATACCCGCGGAACACCTTTGACTCCTTCAGAGACAATTTGCGGATTATATTGTCAAGAATAACTTTGCTTGCCTGATGAAAGACAAAAAGATCTATATCATCGATTTTTTTTTCTGCTTTGGTCAAAAGCTCCGTTACGCATTCCGGAACCCTCCTCATGGTAAACATAAAAACGGCTGCCCCGTCCATATAAAAACGCTGCTTCAAATCAATATCTACGTTGGAACCTACGCTCGCAACATTGTTTTCTCGATGGAGAATAAGTTTATCCTTTCCCTTCCCATCAGTCCCTAAAACAAAGGGGCCAAACGTCTCAACGTTCTTCGACAGCTCAATAAGCGTGGCTGTACCTCCGTCGCCGAAAATGGTACGAGAAGTCCTGTCATCCGGAGATATGTATTTTGAGTATGTTTCGGCGCATAAGAGCAATACCTTTTTCGAAATGCCCGCGTTTATCATAGCGCCTCCCATTGCCAGCCCATATATGTAGCCTGAACAGCCGAGACTAAAATCAAGCGCTGCTGTATTTGTTGAGAGCTTCAGCCTCTCCTGTATAACACAAGCTGTAGTCGGCAATAAATAGTCCGGCGACTGGGTGCAAAAAAGCAGGGTATCAACGGATTTTCTATCGATATTGTTTTTTTCAAATAATTTTTCGGCAGCCCGGACCGCTAAATCGGAAGCACGTTCGTTTTGCGTCGTTATATGCCGCGAAAGAATGCCCGTCTTCGGTTCGATCAAGCTAAAGTCCCAATCAGGATTCTCCTTTGTCAAATCCTTGTTTGTTACTATTCTCTCCGGAAGACAATACTCGATATGAGCTATTTTTGCATTTATCATAGCATAAGAATTTTAGATAATGTGCTCCCGCTTAAATACATCTATAATTTCCCTGACTGATTTAACTGATGCTAAGTCGTCTATTTCGGCAACTTTACCCCCAAATCTATTTTCGAGAGCGCTTAAAATAGAAAGAAACCCCAATGAATCCCATTTTTCAATTGTGTTTATATCGTCATTAACCGTTACGCTGCCCGCTTTCATGCTCAGAGCTTCTGCTATGACCCGACAGACCTCATCTTCCATTTTTTCTCTTCCTCTCATTAATTATTTGCTTTATATATATAAGT
>JABMRN010000266.1 GCA_013202515.1 Candidatus Omnitrophota bacterium
AAACCGTTGTCCCCGCAAGGGGACCGTGGGTTCGAATCCTACCTCCTCCGCCACAAAAAATTTTGTTAAAGCCGTCTCTCAAGAAAATTTAAGTTGGAGAGTTGGGTGAGTGGTTGAAACCGGCGCTCTCGAAAAGCGCTAGGCGGGAAACTGCCTCGGAGGTTCGAATCCTCCACTCTCCGCCATGTAGGATGTGGAGCGTCCAGAAAGCAAATACAAGGAGTCATTCGAATGAAATATTTAGTAACGATTTTTTTTATTGTTTCATGTGTTTTCTGCGCAGGGGCTTACGCTGATGATGGGAGCGGACAGGGGAAGAGCCTTAGCATCATTGCTCTAAAGAACCTCGATAATTATTCGATGACCGAAGATGGCCCCAGGATAAAGACAATTGACGAAATAGACGAAAGCACAAGGCTTCAAATTGTAAAGGTGCTAATTCAAAAATATAAGTTGAATGGAATTACAGTAAAACAATCTGCAGAGTATTATACTCGGTTGTTGGATGACATGATATCGTATCGTCCAGTACTTGGAGAAATGCCTATAGAAGAGTTATTTGAAAAGGTGCATGCAGCAGAAGAAGGCGATAGAAAGCAGTAAAAAGGAATAGATATATGCGTCAACGACCGGAACGAAGAAAACACAGAAGATTAAAGAGACATTTTATAGTTAAATTTCGTATAAAATCACAAACAAAACCACACAAAGATAAGGATGAAGCATCAGCAAAGTGGGAAATGGTGACGCTACAGGATTTATCAGCTGGAGGCGCACTTTTTAATTATAATGAAAAAATCGACGTAGGCACGTTCATAGATTTTATGATAGAATTCCCGCTTGGCGAAGGTGATATACAGTGTGTTGCCAGGGTGCTGCGCTGTAACCCAATACCCGCAAGGCCCCTATTCGGTATTGCAGTAATTTTTGCAGAGATCAGCGAGGAGGAAGCAGAAAGGATAAATCTATTCGTAGAAGAAATACACTTAAAGCACCCCGATCAATTTGATGATTAAGTTGAACACCACGGTGGAGTCATTTAAGTAAACTTTTAAAACAAGATCGAGCAATTCGAAAAAACACTTTGCCAGTCATAATAGGATGAACCCATGAAAAGAATAGCCATTATTATAGTAACCTTAGCGTTAATGCTAAGTAGCGTACCTGCGTTTGCTGCAGAGGGTGGAACGAAAAGCCCAAGCAAAAAAGCGTATAAACATGCAAACGAAAAAGCGGCCTTTAAGCGCTCAGGTGATCAGCTTGCCGCAAAGAAAGAAGCTAAAAAAGCAAAAAGAGAAGCACGGGAAGCAAAGAGAGAAGTTAAAAAAGCAAAGAAGGCCGAAAGGAAAGCACACCACGAGGAGAAAAAAGCACTTAAAAAGAAAGCCAAAAAAGAGTAAGGACTAATGTTTTCTAAAATAGTAGGCATTATCTGGATTATCTTGGGTGGATTATGGGCTCTAAAACCCCAGATCCTTAAAAATCGACTCAAGAAGAAGATGACCCGCAAAATAAAATGGATTGTATATGGTTTCATTATTGTTTTTGGACTTATTCTTTTAGGAAGCGTGATAAAAGCCCCAGGTGCAGTTGCTAAGATTGCAGGATTTATAGGGATAATCATAGCAATCAGAGTAATGGTTTTACTTACAACAAAAACTTCCGAAAAGGCAATTAATTGGTGGGCAGAAAAGCCACTTATAGTTTTTAGAATATGGGGATTAGTCATTTTTGTAATAGGCGTAATGTTAATCTTAGCATAATAAGCTCTAAAGAAGGAAAATCTGAACCATGAAAAGGATAGTTGTGTTATTCTTATGTTGTATGTTTATAGCATTGAATGCAGGAGGAGAGAGTAAAATTATGAAAGATACATACGTTGTTTTAGAAACAACCCAGGGCCCAGTTGAAATAAAGCTTTTTCCGGAAGTCGCACCAAAGGCATGCGAGAATTTCGTGAAGCTGGTAGAAAAAGGTTATTACAATGGCATAACCTTTCATCGCATCATTAAAGGGTTTATGATTCAAGGAGGGGATCCTACAGGAACAGGACGAGGCGGAGAGTCTATTTGGGGAGGTTCTTTTGAAGATGAATTTTCAGAAGAGCTCACCTTTGATAAAGCTGGGATTCTTGCAATGGCTAACGCCGGCCCCAATACAAATGGAAGCCAATTTTTTATTACAACTATCCCAACGCCATGGTTAAACCAGAAACATACTATTTTCGGAGAAGTTGTGGCAGGATATGAAAATATCCAGAAGATAGAAAATCAACCTACAGATTCACAAGATAAAACTTTAACTGAGCAAAAAATTATAAAAGCATATATAAAATAACATGCATTTATTAGACAACATCTTTAAAAAATGTACTGCGCTTGGTATTTATGAAAAGCGTGTAATGAATGATAAATATTGCGAGATTGTAATTTATAATAAAGAAATAGACCAGTGGAAGAAGGCATTTACCGATAGTCTAGGAACTGCAGTAAAATCCCCTGAGGCGAAGCCTACCAAAGAAGATATTCGTCTGGCAGAACCTTATGGCGGCGTTCGCGGCAATCAAACGCTGTTTAAAAAAGAGTTGGGCGATAGTATTATGATAGCAATGTTCTGGCCCTGGCGATCTGCCCCTTACACTACTCTAAAAATAGCCCTTCTAAGTTAATTACGACGATTTGTGGAGAAAAAGATGCTTCAAAGTATCGGCGAGGCGTTTTTTTTGGATTTCTCTGGCGATAAGGTTCTTCAACAGAAATGGCGAAGCAGCTAGGAAGGACAAAATATCCCCGAAGGTGAAAAACCTTACAACAATAAACCTCTTTACTATTTTTAAGAGTTTAAACGGGCTATAAAAAGAAAACTTAATTTTTCTACCTATCTTTTTTAAGGCTGGATGGCTGAATTGGTCAGAATAAAGCTCGCCCCTGTCAGTAACATGGTAGCCGGGTGTATTTTTTGCGATTTCTCTAAGGGGTGAATATTTATCGACCCTGAGCTTACTGAAGGCAATAGAATCGCAGTCTATTTCTTTTGAAAACTGTGCTATATACAACATTTCTTCCTCGGTCTCGCCTAAATTACCATAAATGAAAAAGCCGTGATAAAAGATGGGGTACTTTTTAAGTACTTTAAAATATTTCCTTATCGTAGCCTGATCGAAGCCCTTGTTAAGTTGGGTCAATATGTAATCATGAGGAGATTCTACGCCCAATGAGAGCATCTTAAAGCCTGCCTTAACCATTTTTTCTAATAACTTAGGGGACTTGGCTATTTCAATACGGGCCTGTGCCATAAAGCGCTTTTTTAATTTACGCGCAATTATTAAATCGCAAATTTCCTCTGCCCTTTTAGGATTAGTCGCAAAATTGTCATCGCTAAAAAGTATTACATTAGCAGTTATTCCTTCTATTTCTTTAATTACGGATTTAACGGTGCGTTCGGAATAGCTTCTTTTTTGTCCCAAAGGGTTTAGATTGAAGGTACAGAATTTGCAGTTAAATGGGCAGCCCCTTGCGCTCAAAACCGCGTCAAAGGTTAAATTTGCTACCTTAACGCCGCCTAATTTCAGGTAGTAATTGTTTCGTCTTAGAGAACGATCGGGTGCATCTATAATGTCAATGTTGGGCAGGGGCCTGTTTGCATTATGTATTACCCTTTTACCGTTTCTATATGAGATACCAAGGATATCTTTAAGGGGTACACCTTTTAGTATTTCTTTTATTGTTTCTTCGGCTTCGCCCCTTGCAATGATGTCAATCGTTGGGCAGGTTTCAAAGAGTTCTTCAACCCGCTCCGTTGCCTTATAGCCGCCTACAACTAAGGGGATGTTTTCCGGTAGGAGCCTTAAAAGCTCACATACTTCATTAAACTGGCGATCCCAGCCGATAGCAACGC
Source organism: Candidatus Omnitrophota bacterium (assembly GCA_013202515.1). Taxonomy (GTDB): domain Bacteria; phylum Omnitrophota; class Gorgyraeia; order JABMRN01; family JABMRN01; genus JABMRN01. The sequence goes on from JABMRN010000266.1 coordinate 3,898, forward strand.
ATATGATATCTATCTCATTGCGTATGAAATCAAGCAATTTATCTGTCTTCGATAATTCGTTTTCATATCTTAAGTCAAGAAGGGTCAGCTTGCCAACAAGGCCTTTGGTGCTTGTAGCAACATATTCAAGGCCCGTAGGCGGAAAGAGCCCCATGGTGCTTGTTGAAGCACGTTCTATATAAGGATTCATAAATAACGCGTGATTGTATTTCATTTGTCAGCTTCTCATATTAGGAAAGGACGCCCCACCATTATATACTATAAGTGAAAAAAACCAACCTCTATTTATTATTTTAAATCCCGGATTTGACTTATCATGAATATAGGGTAATATCTTATGTATATATGGGTCATATTACCACAGATAGAAAAACTGGTCTCATGTACCGATTATGGCAGGCGGATGAGCCGAAGGCTGTTTTTGTTTTGGTTCATGGGCTGGGTACACAGAGTGGGCGATGGGAGTTCCTTGCCGAATTTTTTCTAAGACGCAATATTTCTTCTTATGCATTGGAACTTAGAGGTTTTGGAGAAACACGGGATCTAAAGGGACACGTAGATTCTTTTGATGTTTACTTTGATGATATACGCCGCTTACACGATATCGCAAAAGAGAATAATCCGAGAAAGAAACTTTTCCTTATCGGACAAAGCCTTGGGGGGCTTATTTGTTTTTTGATGGCTATATCGGATCCACATTCGTATGGGGGCGTAGTATGCATTACTCCGGCACTATCCAATCGGCTCAAGTTTGGCTTATTTAATTATGCTAAGATGTTTTTGTCGCTACTATATAGTCCGACTAAACGTTTTGACCTGCCATTTACCACAGAAATGTGTACCCGTGACATTGATTATCAAAAGATGCTGGATTCAGATTCCAGGGAAATTCATTTCGCAACGGCACACTTCCTTAAGAACTTAGTTCTTGCCCAGATAAAAGCCATAATGCTGGGAAAAAAAATAAAATCCCCGATCTTATTCCTTCTTGCAGGCAATGACCTGCTTGTAGATTCTGCCGTTAGCAGGAAAATATTCGAATCGTTGAGCACGCAAGATAAAAAGCTGATCGAATATCCCGGCATGTACCACGCACTAAACGTGGATTTGGAGCGGGGGAAAGTTTTTAATGATATTTCAAACTGGATAAATTCACATTTGTAGCCGCTTCATCATTTGACTTATAGTAAAAAAAGTGTAATATTATACTAGAGAGTATCTTAAGAGGAGATAATTTTGGTTAAATACATTTTAGCCATAGACCAGGGAACCACTGGAAACCGTGCTGTCATTTATGACAAAAATGGTACGGAAAAAGCAAGCGCCTATCAGGAATACCGTCAGTATTTCCCGCGGCCCGGCTGGGTTGAGCATAATCCTAAGGAAATATGGAAGGGTGTCAATTACGTTATTCAGAAAGCACTTGCTAAAATTCCATACGGCAGTATTGCAGCTATCGGAATATCAAACCAGCGCGAAACCACAATCGTCTGGGATAAGAATACCGGAAAACCTGTTTATAACGCAATAGTGTGGCAGTGCAGAAGAACCTCCAAGAGGTGCGACGAGCTTAAGCAGAAAAAAGGATCAGCCAACTTTTTTAGAAAAAGAACAGGACTACCCATCGATGCCTATTTTTCCGCGACAAAAATAGAATGGATTCTAGACAATGTGCCTGGCGTATACAGAAGGGCGAAGAGCGGAACCCTTCTTTTCGGTACGCCGGATACATGGGTTTTATGGAAAATGACCGGTGGGGCAACGCACGCCACTGACTATACCAATGCCTCGCGCACCATGCTTTTCAATATAGAAAAGCTAAAATGGGACCGCGATATATTAAGAAAATTCCACGTTCCTATACAAATGCTTCCCCAGGTGCTGCCTTCATCGGGGGTTTTTGGAAGGACTGTAAAAATAGGAAGGCTTCCTGCAGGTATTCCCATTGCAGGTATTGCCGGTGATCAGCAGGCTGCACTTTTTGGGCAGACGTGCTTTGATCCTGGAAACATGAAGAATACCTACGGAACAGGTTCTTTTGTTTTAATTAATGCAGGACAAAAAAGGCCCTTTTCAACCCAAGGCCTTGTTGTTACCCTAGGCTGCGGACCTTCCGGAGAACCGGTTTATATTATCGAGGGCTCGATATTTGTTTCAGGTTCGGCCGTTCAATGGCTTAGGGACGGAATTCGCATTATACCTAACGCTGCGGACTCAGAAAAAATGGCAAAGTCTCTTAAAAGTAATGAAGGCGTATATTTTGTTCCGGCCATGGTAGGCCTTGGTGCGCCTTACTGGGATCAGTATGCCCGCGGAAGTATATATGGTCTTACAAGGGGTATTAATAGATGCCATTTTGTCAGGGCTGCCCTTGAGGCAATGTGCTATCAGACAATGGATGTTCTGCTTGCCATGAAAAAGGATTACGGACATCGCATAAAGGAAATTAGGGTTGACGGTAAGGCTTCGGAGAATAATTTTGTTTGCCAATTTCAGGCAGATATTCTCGACATAAATGTTGTAAGGCCAAAGATAATAGAGACGACATCTCTTGGGGCTGCATATCTTGCCGGACTTGCGGTAGGATACTGGAAAGATACCGATGAAATAAAAAAATGCTGGAAGAAGGATAGAACCTTTAAACCCCGCATGCCAAGGAAGCTCGCAAAGACCTATTATGCCCAATGGAAGAAGGCGGTTAAAAGGACACTTTCTGATTATTTGTCGAAGTAGTTACTAAAGAAGGAATTATATGTCTCAAGGAAATTATGATGTTGTTATAGTAGGCGGGGGCGTTGCCGGAAGCTCCATAGCCAGGGAACTATCCCGCTATAAATTACGCATAGCGCTCTTCGAAAAAGAAGTTGAAGTGGCGTTCGGTGTTTCCAAGTCAAACAGTGGCATTATCCATCCCGGAACACAAAACCCGCCTAATTCCCTAAAGGGTAAATTATGCGTTTTAGGCAATAAACTCACGCGTAAAATCTCTAAAGAATTGGGGGTAGATTTTAAAGAGGTGGGTTCGCTCATAGTGGCGTTTGAGCGCGATGAAATAGCGAAGCTTAAACGTATAAAAAAAGAAGCCGAAGTCCTGGGTGTTCCCAAGCTTAAAATAGTTGATAGAGCTTGGATTAAGGCAAACGAGCCAAGCTTAAGCGATAAGGTTATCGCTGCTTTATACGCGCCTACAACGGGAATCATAAGCCCTTATCGTCTTGTCTATGATTTGTCGGAGAATGCCAAGAGAAACGGCGTAGAGTTTTATACCGAAAGCGAGGTTCTTAATATAAAACGTATATCAAGCGGTGGTTTTGAGATTGCCACCAAGAAGGGGTTGTTCAACTCACGATATGTGGTCAATGCCGCAGGTCTTCACGCAGACGATATATCAAAGATGGTAGGTGTAGACGATTTTAAGATAACACCACGTAAGGGCGAAGAGTTCCTGCTAGATAAAAAAAGACGCTATCTGACAAATCACGTTATTTTCCCGCTACCGACAAAAACATCAAAGGGCGTTCTGGTTATAAAGACCGCTGACGGAAATCCCATGATTGGTCCTACCGCTGAAGACATTGATGACAAAGAAGATTTGTCTACCTCTGATAAGGGGCTTAGCACCGTACTTCATTCGGTACAGCGGATTGTTCCCTCAATAGATGGAAATGATATTATTGCATATTTTGCAGGCTTAAGGCCTGCTTCAGGGCATGACTTTATAATACGTCATGAAAAAAAGGTTTCGGGATTTGTTAACGTTGCCGGCATACAGTCGCCGGGACTTACAGCCGCCCCTGCAATAGCGCTTATGGTTTCAGATATTCTTAAGAAGAACGGGCTATCGCTTAAGAAAAAAATTCTCTTTCACAAACACCGTAAAACGGAAGTGCACCTTTTTGATATACCGTTATCCAAAACAAGAAGCCTTATCAAAAAAGACGCCGGCTATGGAGATGTTGTCTGTAGGTGCGAAATGGTTTCAGCGAAAGAAATAAAAGACGCAATAAGCCGGGGAGCAAAGACGCTTGACGGCATAAAATTCAGGACGCGCGCCCAGGCAGGCAGATGCCACGGCGGATTTTGCACCTCACGCATTATGAAGATATTATCTGAGGAAACAGGCCAGCCCCTTACGGAAATCACAAAGAGGGGGCACGGATCTAATATCGTAGAAAAGGATAGATCTAATGATTGAGAGGGATTTGGTTATAGTGGGAGGCGGTCCTGCCGGAATGACGGCAGCGGTTTCTGCCCACAAAAATGGGGCAAAGGACATTCTTATCCTTGAAAGGGACCAGCGGCTGGGGGGAATACTTAATCAATGTATTCATACTGGTTTTGGTCTCAATTATTTTAAAGAAATACTCACAGGTCCTGAATATGCTGACCGCTTCATTAAGAAGGTAGCGGATATTCCCGAGATAGAGGTGAGTCTTATGTCATTCGTGGTGGATCTAACGAAGGATAAGACGCTTACCTATTTAAAGCCGGGTGTTATGGAAGTGGTTAAAGCAAAGACCCTCATCATGGCTACGGGCTGTCGGGAAAAAACGCGTGAGATGGTTCATATAGCAGGTACCAGACCTGCTGGGGTATTTCCCGCGGGGCTTGCACAAAAACTAATAAATATAGAGGGCCTTCTTCCGGGAAAAGAAGCGGTAATTGTAGGATCCGGAGATATCGGGCTTATCATGGCCAGGCGTTTTACGCTGGAGGGCGCAAAGGTCAAATGCGTCATTGAGATACAAAAACAATCAAGGGGACTTATCCGTAATATCGTTCAGTGCCTTGATGATTTTGATATCCCGATCTATTATTGCCACAAAATTTCAAAGATTTACGGAAAAGACAGGGTAGAAAAAGTAGGCGTCATAAAGGTAGACGAGAATTTTATTGAATTACCGGGTACAGAGTTTGAGATAGAGTGCGATACGGTTCTCATATCGGTCGGGCTTATTCCGGAAAACGAACTTATAGAGATGGCGGGCGTAGCAATGGACAGAAAGACAAATGCGCCCATATCACACGAAGTAAATAAGACTTCTATACCGGGACTTTTTGTATGCGGCAATGCCTTTAAGGTGTATGACCTGGCAGATTCGGTTTCACGTGACAGCGAAAAGGCAGGCGTTCTTGCCGCTGAGTATCTTAAGGGGTTAAAATGATTAAGCATATAATCTGTATAGAATGTCCAAATGGATGTAGCCTAGAAGTTGAGATAGAAAACAATAAGGTTTCTAGAGTCTCAGGAAACAAGTGCCCCAAAGGCCAAAAGTATGCTGTTTCAGAGATTGAAAACCCCGAAAGGGTCCTAACAACCTCGGTATTGGCCGAGGGCCTGCCCTATAAGATGATTTCAGTTAGGACAGACTGCCCTATCCCGAAAGCCAGATTAATAGAGGCTATGAATGAGGTCAAAAAGGTCAGGGTCAGAAAGCCGGTTAAGGTAGGAGATGTAGTCAAAGCAGATCTTCTTGGCCTTGGGGCGAACCTAATAGCCACCAGAAGAAATTCCTAAAGTTAAAAAGACTCATCCAAAAGAAATTGTATGATATAATAGCATTGAAGATTATTCTATAATGATAGACTACGGCAGAAAGACAAAAGCATTTACCGTTAAGTCAGATAAAAGAAGGTGAAGTAATATGTCGGATAAAGATTATTATAAAACACTGGGTATTTCTGAAAACGCAACAGACGAAGAGATCAAAAAGGTCTATAGAAAACTTGCGATGCAGTACCACCCTGACAAAAATCAGGATCGCCGGAAAGAGGCCGAGGAGCGTTTCAAGGCACTTTCAGAGGCCTATTACGTTCTTAGCGATAAAAACAGGCGTGCAGAATATGACGCATATAGAAAAGGGTACGGCCAGAGAGCGGGCGGATAT
>JABMRN010000267.1 GCA_013202515.1 Candidatus Omnitrophota bacterium
CCGTAGGGCCTTTCCATATCCGGAAAAGGCACATGATGCACGCCAGAATAATAATATAGAGCGCTCTACCCAAAAATCCGATATATGGAAGGTCGGGGAAAAAAAGAAAAGGCACCGGGCGCAAAACTACGAGAAGAATTATGCTTAATAGAATAACCGCCCCTATAAGCCATCTTGTAAATTTCACTTTTTTCTCCTAGTCAAAAATCTTTTTTAGTATATTCTCAAACCGCTCAACAATAAGTCTTGTATGTTCTTTGACATCCTTTGCCTTCACATCGATCCAATGAATATACAATATCCCTTTATCCCTATCTATATCCACAGTTAAAGTTCCAGGTGTAAGGGTAATAGAATTCGCTAAAAACGTAAGGGCAGTATCAGATTTAAGCAAAGTCTTTACTTTTACTATACCTGGGTTTATCGGTAAATTCGGATGTATTACGCGGTAGGCAACATCGATATTTGCTTTGAGAACCTGCCACAAGAAAACGGGTAAATACCATGTTAAGAAATACCAGTAACGCAGCGGGTGTTTTAAAATATGCGGCCTCTGTATAAAAAGATCCCCCGTTAAAAAGGAAACAATACCTGCCACTAAAACCCCTATAATCAAATGCTGCCAGTCCGGTATCCAGCTCAGAAGGCACCATACAAAAAACGCTATAAAAAATAAAACGATTCTACTCTTCACCCCGTTAAACTCCTTTTATTGCACAGCGGCCATTGTAACAGCCGCATACTTGGTCCCTTCGAACATCACATCGGCAGCCGGATTTAGAAAAAATCTGCCAAAACCGTAAACAAGCAACATCCCACCTATGATACATATACATGCAAGGGCAATCATCGACAACTTCATAAAAATCGGCACTTCTCTAACTTTATTTAGCTTTTCTTTCAGCTGACCGAAAAATCCATATCTAAGAACTTTGAGATACATAGCTAGAGTTAATACGCTAATAATTACAGCCCATACGGCATATCCAAAACGACCAGCCTGCACCAACGCTATTATAATAAGCAGCTTGCTCCAAAAACCGCTTAGAGGAGGAATGCCTGCGATAGACATAGATGCTATCATATTAGTTGAACCAGTGATCGGCATCTTCTTAAACAGTCCTCCCATTTGTTTTAAATCGCGGGTTCCCGTGGAATATTCCAACGCGCCTGAATTTAAGAATAAAAGGCTTTTAAACACAGAATGGTTAAACAAATGAAAGAGTCCCGCCAGAATTCCAAGAGGCGTACCCAAAGCAATGCCCAGAACAATATAGCCTATCTGACTTATGGAAGAATAAGCTAAGAGTCGCTTAAAATCCCATTGCCCTATGGCTAATATTCCCCCTACAATCATAGACAGTGCTCCTAAGAACAAGAATACTGATGTTGTAACATCGCTTACTCCGATAACATTATAAAACATCCTACACAATGCGTATATCCCGAGACTCTTTATCAAAACGCCCGACAGCATTGCCGATATAGGAGCCGGCGCTGATGGGTGAGCATCCGGAAGCCATGCATGAAAAGGAACCAAGGCCGATTTAAGCCCGAATCCCATAATAAAAAAAACGCTTACCATTAACATAATGTTGCTTGGTTCTCCTTTTTTTATCAGGACATTTGCCATATCTGCCATGTTGAGGGTGGATGTATAACTATATAAAATTGCGATGGCGAGTAGAATAAAAAGCGAACCAACAGAACTCATCACGGCATATTTGAAAGCGGCCTCAAGTTCGTGCTTTTCTGTTCCGAAAGCAACTAACGCGTAACTGGCAACCGCAGCAATCTCAAGAAATACAAACAAGTTAAAGACGTCACCTGTTACCACAACGCCATTCATGCCTCCCAGCATCAAAAGAAAAAGTGCATAAAACTTCCACTTGGAGGTAAAGCGTTCCATGTAGTTTATGGAAAATAGCGCTACACAAAATGCTACTAGGTTTATCGTAACAACAAAAAATGCAGTAAGGCCATCCATCACCATAGCAATGCCTATAGGCGGTTTCCAACCGCCGACAGTATATACGAGTGTACCGTAGAGATTGACAAACCTAACAGATAAAATGGAAATACTCAATAAGCCTAGAGTTGCCAAAATACCCATGACATCCGGTAACCACTTGAGGCGCTTTCCTACTATCGAGATAATGAATGCTCCCGCAAGCGGAATAATTACAAAAAACGGTATTATATTGGTTGGGTCATGCATCATATTTTAAGTTCCTCACAAATCACTATCCCTTTAACTCCTTTATCTTTGTTATGTCAAAGGTGCCGTATTTTTCATAAATTCTCATAGCAATTGCGATGAGAAGCGCTGTTGTAGCCAAACCGATAACAATCGCGGTAAGGACAATGGCCTGCGGCAGGGGATCGACCATATTAAGTATCTTCTGATCGGGAGCATGTATAGGGGCACGTCCCTCTACGCGATATCCTATTAAAACGAAGAAGAGATTGACGGCATATTCAGCTATTATGACTCCTATTATAATCTTAATTATATTTCGCTTTCTTAAGATGCAGTAAAGCCCTAAGCTAAAAAGTATCGTGCATAAAATATATAACGCCATATTACATTCCTTTATTTCTTTTTTCCGATTTCAAACGTTAACAGAACAAGGGCGACAAAAATAGTAAAAAGACCGGCACCCACCTTAAAGCTTATAGCAATATTGCAAAGGGGTATTATACCGGCTGAGAAAAGCCTAAAAGGCTGGCCCTTTGAAAGGAAGTTAAGGAAAAAATAACCGCCCGTGAATCCCAATAAGGCTATACCCAAAAATAATATTGCTCCTGAACTTTCAAAAAAAGACGCTACGTTTTTCGGCAGCTTCTTTAGAGCAGTTTCTTTGCCATAAGCAAGCATAAGATGGATAAAAGAAAGCGCTACTATCACACCGCCTGCGAAACCCCCTCCGGGAGAAATATGACCGTGAGAAAGAATATAAATCCCATAAAGAAGTATAAGACCTACGGTGAATCTCGTAATTGTCTTTACGATTAAGGACATTCCTTTTTCATGCTTCCTACTCATCGTCCTCTCCGATTGTCTTACCCTGTTTTTTTCTGCCGATGCGGCGTACGATCGCCAATACACCTATGACTGCCGTAAATAGAACAGTTGCCTCACCAAGCGTATCATAAGCCCTATAATCGAGTATTACTGATGCCACTGTGTTTGCGGCCCCGGTTTGCGACAACCCATCTTTCAGGTATACAGAAGAAATTCTCATGATAGGATATCCGAAACCCGGCAGATCTTTGAAGCACTTCATTCCCACTATTAAGAATAAAGCGACAAAACAAATTGTAATAATGGTATTAAAAAACCATCTGCCCGAGGCTGAAAATGGAAGATCTTTTTTAAGGGTTGCCCTTACCAATATAATGAGCGCTAATATCTCGACAACGAGCTGGGTAATTGCAACATCCGGGGCTTTAAGTATCAAAAACATTATCGAAAGACCAAGCCCCACCGCGCCTACCGCAACCACAGATGATAAAAGGTCTTTTATCTCTATTGCGATTATCGCACCCAGTATCATGAACCCAAGTAATATATAAAGTTCCATAGTATTATTTCAATAAAATGTAAAAGAGAACCGCCATACCGAGCATGCACCATGCCAGATACGTCGGCAAAACGCCGTTATGAATATAGCGCAGCATCCTATTAAAGGCAAATGTTATTTTCGTGCCTACTTCATAAATATCAAAGAATTTTCTTTCTGCCAATTTATAAAAAAACTTTAAAATGCCTATATTCTGAATGGTATCATAGAATTCTGTACCGGATATTCTCATCTCGGGAACATCTCTGAGGGTTTCACCTCCGACGAATATCTCGGTCGTCCTTGTTTTGGAAACAGTTCCTAGAAGATATATTGCCACACCTATTAAAATACCTGCAACTATCAAAATAGTTGCAAGACCAGGATTCCAAACCCCCGTAATGCTAATACTAGAACCTAGACTTGGAACAATAAACAAGCCAAGGGGTATACGATAAGCAAAAATACCGAATATGGCGCACAACAGTGCAAGTACCACTGCGGGAATCAGCATTGCGCTCTGACTGCCCAGCGGTTCGTTCTTAAGTCTAGGCAAATCCCTAGAACGCTGGCCTAAGAATATTGTATGTGTAAGTTTCATAAAACTTGCTAATGTCAACGCACTGCCAAACATTGCCGCAACCAACCATATAATCCAGAGGCTCCCGCCACTTTTAGCTGTATCTATGATACCCTGATATACCATCCACTTTGACACAAAACCGTTAAAGGGCGGCACGCCCGATATCGCAAGTGATGCAATTAAAAAGGTAATAAAGGTAATGGGCATGATTTTAGCTAATCCGCCCAGCTTTTCTAAATTGGTTGTGCCTGTCTTTTTTTCAACAATACCGCCGCCAAGGAATAAACAGGATTTGTATATCGTATTGTTCAACATATGAAATAAACCGCCTGCAATTCCGATAGGATTGCCCGTACCGATACCCAAAACCATATATCCAACCTGACTCACTGCGTGATAACCTAAAAGCCTCTTCATATCATGTTGAACTAATGCCATCATGACTGCGGCTACAATCGTAAAACTGCCTAAGGCCATCAGGAATACATTCATGCCTAAATTCATTTTAAAGACATCCATCGATATCCTAACAAGGAAATATATACCGAGAAGCTTGTCCAGCGATGCCGGCAGAAATGCGGCGACAGGTGTCGGCGCATCTTCAGATGTATCCGGAACCCATGTATGAAACGGCATTGCCCCGGCCTTTGCAAAGGCACCGGCAGCCAAACAGAGATATGCCATGATAGAGAACCTATTATCAAGGGCGATATCTATTTTAGTCATATCAAATGATCCGCTGATAAGCCATACAAGCGCAATACCCAAAAGCATAAAGGCATCCGTTCCACCGATAATAATAAATGCCTTCTTGGCAGTATAGGTTGTTCTTTCTTTTTTTCCAAAATTTATAAGAAGGTAAAGAAGTAACCCCAAAAATCCCCAAAATACTATAAACAATATGAGGTTATTCGAAAAAACAGCGCCAATAGAAGAAATCATGGTAAGGGCTATATATAGGTAATACCTCCATAGCCCCTTGCGGCCCCGCATAAATCCAAAAGAATAAATCACGGTGAGCAGGGTAAATATCCCTACGAATAACGCTATAAAACCCGATAGGCCGTCAATTTTAAAAAGCTCAGATCCCATTACTGCTCCTTACAGGTCCTAGCTATGTTCGTGCAATGCCTTGCTATATTTCCAGTAAAATCGAGCATGTCGAAAAACATATTTGCGGCTCTGGGCTTACATATTCCCTTAGTTAGGCGCTCCATATGTTCAACCCTGTATTTTTCAATCATTTTTTTAATTTCTTCGCCGTTTTGCTCTACAGTATCCAAGACACCTTTTCCGTCTTCCCTTAAAAATTCTACGGTTAGCTGTACGGACTTGTGCATTTTCTCAAAAACATTTTTATACTGCTCTATGCCCGTTTCGCTGAAATATAGTTTTTCTGCGATTTTGATTTCGATGCGCTCCATTAAAGAACGAAGTTCATCGCCCATACGCTCTAGGTTCTCGGCGGTCTGTCCAATCAAAACCATTTCTTTACGTTTATTCTCATCGAGATTTTTTCCGGACTTAAAAATAGCATTGGTTATATCTGTTTCTAGATCATCCAGTATGCGTTCCTTGTTAAGAGCACTGTCCAAA
>JABMRN010000268.1 GCA_013202515.1 Candidatus Omnitrophota bacterium
CCTCGGTGCAGCAGCCGCTTCTTTGGGAGGAAAAGATTCAGAGCGTGTTCCTCTTTCGGATGAAACAGCAAGACAGCTATTACTAAGAAAATCTTTTCCCGGCACAGATAGCCGGCATGTATCAGGACGGGTAGCTTATGACTTTATAGAGGACGAGCTATGGCCCCTTCTTAATGAACGACTGAATATTCTGGATTGGTCTGAATACCCCGATGACATAACTGCTCCTTGCCTGGAGGTAATCACCAATATGATGAGACACGCGGGAGGCGGAGAACTGTTGGTCTATCTTATTGAAAATACGGATGGATCTCAACGGCTAGAAGTGATTGCAGAAGATAAAGGTCCGGGTATCGTGGAAAATTTACATGATTTATTAAAACAAAGCATAGAAGCCCATACTCAACAGGCTTATGACGAAGTACATGCATTGGGCGAGCAGGTACCGGTTAGGGAACATATGGGCATGAAGAACATTGTCCTATTTCCCGATGAGGCGACATATGAGACGAACGGAGAAAAATGGGTAAAGGTTGGAGAGACAGAGGATGAGTTAGCGTTAAGGTGCGTTGACACTTCCGAAATTACAGAAGGCGTCAAAGCAACTTTAGTATGGAAAGAAAAAGAAGGGGACGTGCCTGGTGTTGAACCTACGCCTGTCCCCGATGTACACTTAGGCCTGTCCCCAGATAAAAGTTCAGCGCCAGAACCGTCCCAGACTCAAAGAGACGGGAGAGAAGGGAAAAGAGGGGATGAAGAAGGGATAACAGAAGCATTGCTCGGAAAGGTTCACGATGCTTTTCAGGTGTTAGAACAGGCAGCCCGCGATAATTTAGACTTAAATACATGGATTACAAGGTTAAGCAGCAGGTATCAGAAGAAGACAGAAGTTACAAAGCTTCGCTTATGTCTGCCGGTTGAAGTGTTAAAAAATTCAGGTGATATTACGTTAGCATTGCGTAACGCTAAAGGCCTAAAAGACTTCACAGAGACCGGAGAAGAGATTGCTATTCCATTTGAATTAGTAGTAACCGGTGTAAAGAAAGAAGACGTTCAGTTAATAAATAGCCTGAATCTTGATGAAGTAAGAGGGGCTCTTGAATTACCTGAGGAAAGCAGGCTTACAATAGTGGTGGTTGAAGAAGATGATATCAAGAATAAAGTTGACGCAGCTCATGACAGGATAGGTAACGGATTACCGGAAGCATTGTTAAGGATTGACGCTATCAAAGGAATACTGGACCTAAGCCAGTGCCCTGAAAGTGAATGCACAGCTATTGCTACCGGTGCAATGGATCAGGCCGAAATACGACGATTAGAGGGAGATTTAACATCTGCCAGGGAAGAAAACGTATCGATTCTTGTTTTAACTGCGGAAGAAGGGCAAAAGATAGAAGATACCAATTTGTTTTCGTTATCCCGTATAGTGAATGACTGGTTGGAGAATATTCAACGAAACGAAAAAGCACTTTTAATTAAAATAGAAGCAATTATACCGTATTCGAAGGAACTCGAGCAAGCAATAACCGCTGCGTGGCAAACCTTAAGAAGCGCATAAAAAATACCCATCCCCCCACATGTTTCCATTTGACTAAAGCCCATTCATTATATATAATTGTATGACAATAGGACTAATATATGGATAAGGAAAATATCATAAGACAGCAAAAGAAGGACAAGCTTAACGCCATTAAAAAGGATGGGATATATCCTTATGGGGGGCGGTTTGATACCTCTTCTACTATAGGCGCGGCCAGGGATTCCTATAAGGAAGGTGCAAGTGTTTCTCTTGCAGGCCGGATTACGGCTTTGAGGGAACACGGTAAAACCAAGTTCTTTGATCTTAAGGATTCAGAAGGCAAGATCCAGCTTTATGCCGGCAAGGATCTGCTAGGAGAAGAAAAATTCGATTTTCTTAAAAAACTTGATATAGGAGATTTTATAGGAGTAAAGGGCGAGCTTATCAAGACAAGGACCGGTGAGATCACGGTTAAAATAAATAGCGTGACGCTTCTTTCCAAATCGCTAAGACCGCTTCCTGAGAAATGGCACGGCTTAAAGGATGTAGAGATACGGTACAGGCAGAGGTATCTGGATTTAATCGCAAATGATGAAGTAAAAAAAGTATTTAAGACAAGGGCAAAGATTGTATCTCGGATACGGGAAATCCTTGATAAAAAAGGGTTCTTAGAGGTTGAGACACCAATGATGCACGCTATCGCCGGTGGGGCAGCGGGTAAGCCGTTTAAAACACATCATGATACTCTGCACGCAGATTTGTATTTAAGAATAGCTCCGGAATTGTATTTAAAAAAACTTTTGGTTGGAGGATTTGAAAAAATTTACGAAATAAACCGTTCTTTCAGAAATGAAGGCATATCAGTGAAACATAATCCGGAGTTTAC
>JABMRN010000269.1 GCA_013202515.1 Candidatus Omnitrophota bacterium
CATGGTTTAAAAATAGAATCTCCAGAAGAAATAAATACGAAAAATATAATGCGTGGAAAAATAGCCCAATACCGGAAAATGAATTTGATATGTCATTAAGCTTAAATGATGAGTTCTATTCGGACCCAGATCTAAGAGGCGATTATATGAATACACTTATAAAAAAAAGAAATGCAGCACATGAAAAAGATTTTTTATAAACTATTTACATGGAAAATGTAGAAAAATACCGAGAATTTCTTGTAGACATAGCAGAGAATCATCCCAATAAAAAACTATGTGAATCAGTTTTAACTGCATATAACATTATTTTTGAAGCCGATACTGGCATTAAAGTCACTGAAACAGATCAAGCTGACCAACTGTCTACATTACTTAAAAACTCTAATATGAGTGGCGATTACCAAAGTAAAATTTTTACAAAATTTGTAGAAATAGACCCCAGCAAGATATATCCACAACAAACATTATCTATGATTTTTTCTAATCTTAAACGTAAGTTAGCAAAAGAAGATAGTGTAGATAATATAGTTGAATATTTAGGACAGTACGCTTAATTATTTTTTCCCGCAATTACAATTTTTCTTGCGTTTAATAGCTTTTCTAATTATCCCACCAACTTTATAAGCTGCCTTTAAACCAACAACTTTGTATTTATCGGGTAACATCCAAAAGTAACTGAGTACTTCAGGAAATGATTTAGCAAGTTGCTCTATGGCCGGAGTTCCATTAAATACTTGATTAGATGATGTTACGAATTGAAACTCAGATGCTTTTATATTGGTAGGAATGTATTCTATTTTATTGGGATCTATTTTTTTACGTAGCATCCTAACATAATTATTGCAAAGGGGGCAATTCCCATCGTAAAAAAGTCTAGCCTTCATTTTCAAAAATTCCTATTCCTTTCTTAATTGTTTCCGTCGATATATTGTATCCGCGACTTTCTAATAACTTGCGAACGTCATGTGATGTAACCATGATATCAGGTTGCCAAGTAACCTCATACTTTTCTTGATTTTCAAATACATGATGTATGAAATCAGAAATATGCAAGGGATCAGCTGCAACAGGCTTTTCAACTTGATATATAGCTTCGAGCTGGCTTAACTTTTTATTAAACAATTACCAGCCTCTAGGAATTCTATTGATAGGTTCTTTACTAATTTTTGTACCGCACTCTTTTGTAGAATCAAAGTCAAATTTTGTCTGTTTACCGAAAGAACTTCCATACATCTCGTCAAACATTTCTTTTGCTTTACTAACAACCATGCTATCTTTGGTTCTGTTTTTGGCTTCTTTTTGTGGGCTTTCATCAACCACTACATTTGACCCAAAATTTTCTTCCAAAGCCATTCCATCACCAAGCCCTTTGTTAAGTTCGGGACTAACATCTAGACCGCCTTTCTTACCCATACCAAGCGAACCCATGCCAAGTTTCTTCTCTAATAAAGGTTCTTTCGTATCCTCGTCTTCTTTTTTATTACCAGACGAACCATCTTCAGGTTTGTTTTTAATAACACCACCACTTTCAACGATAGCTTTTGGTTCGGCCTTTTTTACGAGATCTTTCCATGAGTCTTCGCTTTCCATAATTGGAATAGTTACATTTTCCAACCGAGCGTCTTGCTCAGGTGTAGTTTTAATCTCAATAAGTTCCGCTTCCTGAATAGATTCAGTTAATTCTTTTAGTTTATCCGTGTCTTTTAACATTCCAAATCCGCGCATTTTTTGCTCCGTTGTTGTATTATATAATATAAGTTTATACAGATGTATATTTAAGTACGAAACATTAAACCGCTACCTAAATCTTCCCCTTCACCATCATTTTCATCATTTTCGTCATATATACCATTAATTTGATTTTCAGGAAGAAATTCCGCTCCTTTTTGTAATTCTGCCATGTGAAAGTTAGGATCCCTCACATCGGCCATTACTTTATCAGCGGTAGACCTTTCTTCTTCGGTAGTTAAAAGATACTCATCCTCAGATACTTTCTTCATATCTACCTCCACCACATTACCATAAAAGAACGGCGTATTTACATAATATACTATCC
>JABMRN010000270.1 GCA_013202515.1 Candidatus Omnitrophota bacterium
CCTTCAATACAATGTGAAACAAGACTTCTTATTTCCAGTTTTTTATAATGTTTAAGTGATTCCATAACGTTTTATAATTTCTGCCTGGGTCATTATTTTGATTTTTTTCGAAAGGATAAAATCAACGTGTTTTTTAAAATCAGCAACGCCCATAAAAAATCTGTAATGCCGGTCTCGATGTACGCTTTTTGTGTTTTTTTTACCTACAAGATGAAATACCTCTATAAGCCATAATTTTTCTTTTATTGCTCGCTCAACCTGTTTGGCCAAGAAGGGGAGAGAGTATTTACCCATGACACAAAAACCTTTAACATTATAAGGGTTCTTTATGGGAACCTTATTGAAAACAGGCATGTTCTTGCTAATCCTTGATGAATCATAATTATGTTTTACAGCATCGCAAATACACTTTTTAGGAAGTTTGCTTATATACGGATAGACAAATGAGGATATCTTCGTCTTAAGTTTTCGTTCAAGCATTTGTTTAGAGCGGGTAATTTCAAGTTCTGTAGTTGTGCGGGAATGGTAGAAGCTGTGGGAGGCAATATCATGACCATCGGCTTTTATTTTCCTAAGGTGAGTCCATTTTAAGACAGGACGTCTTTCACAAGAAGCGCCGATTAACCCAACCGGAACAGCAAATGTAGATTTTATTGAGAACCTGTTAAGATAGGAAACCCCGTATTTGTAGGTATCAAGATAACCGTCATCAAATGCAATAGTGAGAATAGCTTTTTGCATGGTAAGAGGTATTTTATATGTTCGCATCATATTTTGCAAGGGGAAATAGATAGGGCTTTTTTTCTTGCAAAAATTAGTTTTTGGTGTATAATTATACTGCAACACAACGAAAGCGAGATTGTGGCGAAGAAGACATTGGCATTAATACTGTCAGTTCTTTTTTTGGCCCAAAGTGCAGGTTTCTCCCAAGATTTCCTACCACGGACCACGTCGGTGAACCCGACAGCAAAAGTTAGTTTAAACAAACCCGAGATTTCCTTTTTTAAAAAGTACGACATTTATATTCTTTGCATGTCGCTTTTAATTTATAAGCTGGACGTTGTCGAAAGATGTTCCAAGGAAACGATTAAAGAGGAAATAACTTCTCAGTATGATAATGCCTTCTTTAGCTTATCCGGCATTGATTTTGACCTTGATAACTTAGATTATTTCAGAAAGAAGGGATTTACAAGGTATTATCCATTCCGCGTGAATGACCAACCTTACATTATCAGAATTTTCAGGAGCGACGAAAAAACATTTCAGCCGGATGTAGAAGTCCTTTATGAAGGAAACGTTAAAAATCCCGCAGTAACCTTCCAGATTCTAAAAGGTGTAAATGCCATCCTGAAACAATGCAGATTAAGGCCGCATGAGATGCCTTCCCACAACCAAGCTCAGATCTCACCATAACGAGTTTATTAATTCACGCTTCTTTTACCCATAAAACTCACCTTTTCCGACGAGAAATCCTGTTACATTTTTTTGACAAATTTGTTACATTCCCGTGACACTAATAGGGCTATATTATGATATATTAGTGCCACATGTTTACCAATAAATGTACATTATATAAGACAATATTAAAAGCTGTAAGCATTGTGCTGATCCACGCCATGCTTATTTCCAATGTAGTGTGGGCCCACCCCGATCCCATTAAACTAAAAGATACTCTAAGCGCATGGTCCGGTATTGATAGAGCGCCTATAAACCGTGTGCTTCACGCAAAAATGTTGCACGGTAATAGAAGGATAGACTTTGTAAATACTGACGTAACACAAGGAGCTGTAACGAGTTACGGAAGACTTTTAAAGTACCGTACCGCCTTTGGATACCTATCTTTATCGGGAAAATACAAGTTACCTTTGGAGTTTAAGGATTACGATAAAGATGACAGCGTTGCGCTCCAATTTATGCGCGCTGTTTATTACGAAGATTTTGAAGTACTATGGCAAAAACAGGAACAGACCAACCCCAGATACAAAGAGCTTCAGGAACAAATCCTTAGTAATCCGGCCTTAATCAGGGCATACTGCGCCCTTCTTCCACCAAATCTTAAACAGGAGACAGAAACCTTAGGCGCTTTAATAGCCAAGATAATTGATAAATTCAAGCTCGCAGAAATGGGAGACAAATCTTTGGATGAACAGGCAAGGACGATTATTTTCAATGGCATAATGGCAAGGGCCTTTGGAGTGAGCGCGATGATAAATGATACTCTGGCTTTGAGAAGCGAGTTTAATAATCAAGAATTGGCCTTTGCAGAAAACATAAGAGATATATTAGATAGAGCCAATTACAACCTCCCGACAGTATTTTCAAATGAGAAAGAAAGAACAACAGTTGTCCTGGAATTACAGGAAAAGAAAGAAGAAAAGTTTTATCACACGGCGGATGGCGAGGTTGCTGAAGATAAAAAAGAGCCACCAGAATCTTTAGGTGAAGTTGCTCCCGAGATAGAGCCACCAGTTGTTGCAGAACAGATACCCGTTAGATCCGAGCCAAATGAGGATTCAGAAGTTGCATCATGGCGAGGAATGCCGATACACGATGTAAAAAGTCTCTTATATCCTGCCTGTGGCATCGATGCCGATACTGTTGTCGATATGTTGAATAACCTACCCGACGTTAATAATATACATCTTGTCGATGATACTTCTATAGAAGACCTTACCCTCAGACGTATAAAACAGTCTTTTTACAGCAAGCTTGAGGAAATTTCAGACGAAATAGTCGATACCGAAGAATCTCCCACAGAAGGAAATAGGGATATTCTTATGCTCAAGTTTAGAAAGAAAGGTTCTTCTGAATGGGTGAATGTGCATTTTCACTGGTATGACTATCTTCAGATGGAAGCCGTAAAAGGACTCGAAGAAGGAAGCGATCTTACTATTGTCAAAAATCCTGGGCTTACCTCTCTCCTAACAAAAAGGCCATATAACAACTATTTTTATGAAAAGATTTACCGCCATACGAAGAAGTATATCTATATTACATTAGCCAACCCGCCGTTAGATAAAAAGCTTCTGAACAAATTAAAAATACTTGATTATAGATTATTCGCGGTGTTCTGGGATAAAAACCGGAAGATGCGAAAAAAATCTGCCTTGGAGCTACTCAAGCAGCATCATATCA
>JABMRN010000271.1 GCA_013202515.1 Candidatus Omnitrophota bacterium
AGGGATTTCTCGTTCTTTAAAATACTGCAATAAATAACCGTCGTTGCTCGCAATTTCCACTACCAAGGAATGCTTATCAAGGCCAAGCCTATCAATAATCATTTTTGTATATTCTTTACAATGCCGCAGCCACGTATCAGAATACGAAGAGTAGTAAGCATAATTGGCTGAAAAAATATTTTCAGCCGGCGCAAACTCGCCCACCTGTACTAAATAACACTGTTCACAAACGTAAACATCCAAGGGGTAATAAGGTTCTATATTGCCTAAATCTTTTTTCTCAAGAAAAGAATTAGATAATGGTGAATTCCCGAGCAATAAAAACTTATGCTTAAGCGGGGTATTACAAAACCTGCAAATCATTACATTTTACCTTTGCCTTTCTTGCCTCAGCCTCATAATCGCCAATCTGTCTTAAAATAACTTCCGCCATATCCTCATTGTTATAATATGCCTTATAGCATTCAACAGTTTTTGTTAATGCTGTCTGCAAGCCCCATTGCGGATACCATCCCAGTTTCGTCCTTGCTTTTGAACTATCGAGCTTAAGGTATAACGCTTCATGCGGATTTTTTCCCGCGTCAACAGTCCAAGCAATGTTTTCTTTGCCCCACAATTCAACAAGCCGTTCAACAAGCCATTTTACAGGTTTGGCGTCAGCATCGTTCGGACCAAAATTCCACGGACCAGAAAATGCAGGCCCATTCTGATACAAGCATTTAGCCAACAGCAGATATCCATACAACCCTTCCAAAACATGCTGCCAAGGACGAATAGCATCAGGATAACGAATGATTACCCGTTTATTTTTTATAAAAGCCTTTATACAATCAGGAACAAACCTGTCTTCCGCCCAATCGCCTCCCCCTATTACGTTACCTGACCTAACAGATGCCAAAGACACGCTATTTTTTTTATTATTTCTATCAATGTTAAAGAAAGATTTTAAATATGCATTCGTCACAAGTTCAGAGCATCCTTTGCTGCTGCTGTATGGATCATGTCCCCCCATTGGATCACTTTCTTTGTAGCGCTTCTCTTCTCCATGATTTTCATAACACTTATCACTGGTTATATTAGCTATAACCCGCACTGAAGGAATATGCCGGCATGCTTCAAGCAAGTTTACCGTTCCCATAACATTTGTTTCATAAGTCATCGTTGGTTTTTTATACGAATATCTCACCAGTGACTGGGCTGCCATATGAAAAACTATTTCCGGTTGATATTTATCCAGAACATCTTTTAATCTATCAAACTGCCGTATATCACTTATGACGGAAGTTAACTTTTTGCTTAAACCGCAGATTTCAAAAAGGCTTGGCTCCGTGGGGGGTTCTAGCGCATATCCGATTACTTCAGCGCCAAGCCTACACAACCATAGCGAAAACCAGGAACCTTTAAAACCAGTGTGCCCTGTAATTAAAATTTTTTTGTTCTTGTAAAAATCGTTAAATAATCCTGACATAACCTATCTCCAAATCTTCCATTCGGCCTTATTGTCATTCCAGAGATTATTTAAATACTCTGTATCGCGAATGGTATCCATGCAGTACCAGAACCCCTTATGCTTATATACAATAAGTTCGCCTTTTTCTGCTATTTCCTCTAATGCACCTATCTCCAGGTCGCAGTTATCGTCATTCGATAGATACTTAAAAATATCTCTATTAAAAACAAAAAAGCCTCCGCTTATAAGATCTTGCTTATCTTTCGTTTTCTCTTTGAAGCTTTCAACTTTATCACCTTTTATTTTCAGGTTACCGAATAGTGAAACCGAATTGGTACCGGTTACAGTTGCTGTTTTTCCGTGTTTTTTATGAAAATCTATAAGCGCATTAATATTTACATCGGCTACGCCGTCCCCGTAAGTCATCATGAATTGTTCACCGTTGATATATTTTTCTATCTGTTTTAACCGCGCGCCTTTTAACGTTTTATTTCCAGTATTCACCAGTGTAATCTTCCAATTTGTTTCATTATGTTTATTATGTATTTTTACAATTTTATTTTTGCCCAGTTCGATGGTAAAATCATTGTTAAGAAATTCATAATTGTAGAAATATTCCCGTATCACCTCGCCCTTATATCCCAGACAAAGAATAAAA
>JABMRN010000272.1 GCA_013202515.1 Candidatus Omnitrophota bacterium
CATCGCACTTGGTTTAATACTAGTTCTGGTTACATTCCCAGGATTGAAGCCCTTACGCTGACATTTTTAAATAGAGACTTTATAATTTCCTTATCCTTAGGGAGAACAGAGATTTATCAGTTCGAGTCCAACCCGGGGAGCCAATGTTTCGAGGGGGTTTTGCTTTGGGGGTATAATTCTAATAAAATGACTAAACAAAATGTAATAGACATATACGCTCTTGCTTACGGCGGAATGGGTATAGGTAAGATTGATGGAAAGATATACTTTATTGAGGGTGCCCTTCCCGGAGAAAGAGTCAGCTTTACTTTAGATAACGAAAAAAAGCGTTTTATTAGGGGTAAAGTAAAAGATATCCTTACTGTTTCAAAGCATAGGGCAAAGCCTATTTGTCCTTATTATGGAAAATGCGGTGGTTGTCAATATCAGCATTTAAAATACGAAGAAGAACTAGCGGCCAAGGCTGAACAAGTCAGAGAATTATTAAAGCGTATCGGCGGCTTAGAAGAATATAACTTTGCAGGAATAACGCCCTCCTCTTTTCATTATGGGTATCGTTCATCAATAACAGTGCATAAGGCTGCCAAAGGATACGGTTATTTTTCAAAAGACAATCAAACCATTATACCCATAGACCGCTGCGCGTTAGCAGTAGAGCCTATTAATGATACCATTCGAAGCTTTTCAGATCTTGATAAAAAAAAGGATGTTACCTTAAAACACGATAATGCAGGCAATGTTTGGATAAGTGGACGTTCCGGCCACAGGTTTTTTAAGGATAATTTTCTAGAAACTGATATTACCTCTTCTCCGTTAGCGTTTTCGCAAGTAAATAGGCAAGTTACCCTTTCTATGCTCGAGGTCCTTCGAGCGTGGGCAAAGGAGGATAAAGAAGACGTCCTTTTTGACCTTTATTGCGGAATAGGCTTTTTCGGTATACTTATGCGCGATATGTTCAAATCAGTCATTGGGATTGATGAAAACAGTGTTGCTATTGATTGCGCTAAAGCTACCAAAAAAGACCTCAAAAGTGCAAATTTGAAGTTTTACCTCGGAAACTGCGATATTGACATCCCGAATTATTATGAAAGATTATACGGAAAAACAAATGTTATAGTTATTGACCCACCGCGTTCCGGTATAAATAAACGGCTTATAGAATTCCTCTCAAGCAAGAAAGATTTTAACCGCCTTTTTTATGTATCTTGTGACCCTGCAACATTGGCACGTGACTCAAAAATCCTTATCCAAGATACTAAATGGAAGCTCGATAGAATTGCCTGCTTCGACATGTTTCCTCGCACAAAGTACGTTGAAAGCCTAGCGTTCTTTAGAAGGTAAGATATATGCTATACCGGGTGCGAATCTGAATAGGCAAGTGTCCCCAAAATCATAGTTAAAACTGTCCCCAACCTATCCGCCTACTCCGTATAACAAAAACCTATGATTCGACTCGCTCACCACTTCGTAAATTCATCTAAAAAAGTTCTATTATCGTCAACCATGGGGAGCCAGCTTGTAGAAGGAGGCCTTTTGGCGGGAATGTCGAAAGGCTTTCTTGTTGTAATTATTTAGACTTATGACGAATGTGAGATGATGGCATTTTTACCACTTTGCCATTTTGCAAGACTGAAAGAGGGCGACCAGTTTTTTTGTGGCGCTCTACGACTTCACGAACAGCTTCTTTTAGTGCAAGCACTGCCTTATCTTGAAGCGATAAACGTTTTTTCACTTGTCACTCCGCTATTTATTTAACTCATGGTAATTGCCTTTTGACATACTCAAGAAATCTTTCGCAATCTTTTAAGATTTTTTCGGATTCAGATCTATAGATCAACCTCTCTTCATATTCAGCCATATTTTTTATACGTAATATTCTAGAAATCCTATTTACATTTGTGTTCAATTCTTCATCCTTATCCTTGATTGCTTTAAAGAGAGTTATTGCATCATTATGGCTTTCTCCGGCATGGCGCCTACCTAAAAAATATACGCACATAGCATCACATGCTGCAATGCAGGAATGGATAGCATTAATAATAGCCGCGTTCCATTCTTGAATAACAAAAGAATTTTTCGCTGCGTGGAAACATTCTTCAGCTCGCTTAAGATAATTAGCGTATAATGATTTTGCAATATCTCTAGATTTAATTTTAGGAGTCATATTTTACCCTTTATTTATGGAATGATTTGAATACCTTTGTCGATTTCAGATATAATTTCTAAATTTTTCTTTTGTTTCATTTCCTGCTCTGTTAAAATATAAGACGCTAATCTATTTCCATATATCTCAAAACATTTATTTGATAATCCTTCTACTAAAGATTCGATCTTTTCTTTGCCCTGCTTATCTTTAGCCAGAATAAAAAGGTCTATATCACTATTTGCCATCTCCGATTTTTTTGCCACGGAGCCAAACAATACTACTTTCTTAACAAGGGTTTTACGTAAACCCTTTAGAAGTATTTTTTTTAGGTCCTCTACGGGTTCTCTAATTTCTGAAATACCCCCAATCAATTTGGATAACGTTCTATAGGCATAGCTTTTACGGTTTACCTTCCATAGATGAGCCTTTCCAACAGTAATAAAATCCACCAAATTAATATCGATAAATTCTCTCATAGCTCTATTTACACTCATATGAGAAACCTTTAAAACAGAGGCTATTTCCCTCTCGCTCATGGAAGCTTCGTGGGTTAGTAGGAATTTGATAATCTTTACTTTAGTTTTCGAATTCAATACATCGAATAATGAGATATGAAATCTCATAGGTTCCTCCTTGTAACATATATGTTACAAGTGTAACATATATCAAGGAATTGTCAAGGTTTTTTCTAAAGACTTCGAACGAACCTTATATTAGACAAATTGTCCATATAAATTACATATTATCC
This sequence comes from Candidatus Omnitrophota bacterium, assembly GCA_013202515.1. Classification (GTDB taxonomy): domain Bacteria; phylum Omnitrophota; class Gorgyraeia; order JABMRN01; family JABMRN01; genus JABMRN01. The sequence goes on from JABMRN010000272.1 coordinate 2,895, forward strand.
ACATAGTTTTTGTACAAAAAATAAACCGCTATAATAAAAAGTTGTTATCAACATAGTCCAACCCGGGGAGCCAAATATAAAAAGAAACCCTCTCTGTTTAAACGGCGAGGGCGTTGTTCTTTATATTTGGTCCTGAGCAAGTCCGCCGAAGGCGGACGCGTCGAAGGGCCTTACCCCATCATAAACCCCTCGTAGCGAAATAAGTTGCGTAGGGTTTTGTTTTGGAGTAAAATAAAACCACATGAAACAGGATGCGTTGATAAAAAATACTATTTTGCCCTATGTAAAGGCACTTGCAGCAACAGCGTTGTTGCTATTTTTGCCGGCAGGAACCATTTTCTATTGGCAAGCGTGGATTTTTATGGCTTTATTTTTTATACCAATGATGCTTATAACTATATATCTCTCTCTGCGTGACCCCGAATTGTTGAAAAGAAGGCTAGAGGTCAGAGAGAAAAAGCCCAAGCAAGGTATTATTTCTAAGATGTTCTATGTATCCATTGGTCTGTTCTTTATAATTTCCGGCTTTGACAGGCACTACGGCTGGTCGTCAGTGCCGTTTACTATTATAATTGTTTCGGATATCCTATTTTTGGCGGGATATTTGTTTCTTTTTCTTGTTTTTAAAGAAAATAAGTACCTGGCCCATACTATTGTAGTTGAGAAAGAGCAGGTTGTAGTGACAACCGGGCCGTATGCTATTGTGCGCCACCCTATGTATTTGTCAGAGCTTGTAATGTTTATTTTTGCCCCATTAGCATTAGGGTCTTATTGGGCTATTACTGTGAATATTTTATTAATTGCAGTATTAGTTGTGAGGATTATTACCGAAGAACAGGTCCTATTGCTGGAACTTAAGGGGTATCGCGACTATACCCAGAAAACCAAATATCGTCTGATTCCAGGGATTTGGTAAAAATAAAATTGCCTCTTTGTGTAGTTTTCCCGCCTCCTCCGTATAAATCTCTCGTCACCTTATGCTAACGCAGGCTCCTCGGGATAAATTCGCACCTATCCCCCTTCTTGCTTTCGCAAGAAAGCAGGGGATGCGCTCATTTAAAAACCCTATGGTTCGACAA
>JABMRN010000273.1 GCA_013202515.1 Candidatus Omnitrophota bacterium
GCGTTAAGAGTAAGACCCTGCGAACTCACTACGTTATGGACAAAGTTGTGCTCAAAACAATTGCAGATTGGCTCGAGAAAACTATGCAGCCTATACCAAAAGCTCTAGTAATTGAGAAAGACGATGAATGATTCCAGAGATCGGTTCACAAGGCGTGATTTTCTTAAGATTGTTGGCGCTACCGGATTAGGCCTTGCAGCATCCGGTTATATCGAGAGAGCGCTGTTGGGCAATAACGTTGGCCTTGCCGAACCGCTTAAACAAATAGGCTATCCCCGCCAGGCACTTTTTTATGAAAACCTCGATGAAGAAACCGTAAAATGCCTTCTGTGTCCTCACGAATGCGTTATGAAAAACGGACAGAGAAGTTTTTGCAGGGCGAGGGAGCCAAAAAACGGAAAGTTATACTCGCTTGTCTACGAACTCGTTTGCGCACTTCACGTTGACCCGATAGAAAAGAAACCCCTTTATCACATGTTGCCGGGCTCAGGAGCCTTAAGCATTGCAACTGCCGGGTGCAATCTACGCTGCAAGTTCTGCCAGAACTGGCAGATATCTCAAAGTCCGCCCGAGGATACTCAAAACAGAATACTTACATGCGAAAATTTAGTATCGCTTGCCGAAAATAACAAATGCAGATCCATTGCCTATACTTACTCTGAACCCATTGTATTCTACGAGTACATGTATGATACGGCAGCACTTGCTAAAGAACACGGCATAAAAAATATTGCCGTAACAGCCGGGTACATAAAAGAAGCGCCTCTTAGGATGCTTACCAAACGCATAGATGCGGCTAATGTTGACCTGAAGGCATACGACGATAAATATTTAAAGGATGTGTGTAGCGAAAGGCTTGAGCCCCTACTAAAGGCAATAAAAATTATGAAAGAAGAAGGCGTTTGGGTTGAACTCACAAATCTTATAGTTCCAACTCTAAACGATGATATGGAAATGATACGGAAAATGTCCGTTTGGATCAGGGAAAACCTCGGCACGGACGTGCCTCTACATTTTTCCCGTTTCTGGCCCATGTATAAACTGAAAGATCTGCCCCCAACGCCGGTGAGCACACTGGAGGAAGCCAGAAAAACCGCGATGGATGAAGGCCTGAATTATGTTTACGTAGGCAATGTAAAAACTCAGGAAGCAAATAATACCTATTGTCCGAACTGTAAGAATCTATTGATCAAGAGGCTCGGCTATCAAATAGCCGAAAACAATGTAGCCAGCGGCGCATGCGGATCATGCTACCACAAAATTGCTGGTATCTGGAAATAAATGAAAAAACGTCTAGTATTTGCTTTAATTTTAATAGGCGTTACTGCCATTTCTTCGCAGATTATTTTTGTACGCGAATTTTTGACGGTATTCTACGGCAACGAGCTATCCGTAGGCTTCCTTCTTTCGGTCTGGCTCTTTGGGGGAGCTATGGGATCTTTCCTTGCCGCCGCCCTCCGCAAAAGGTCTCTGCCTGTATCCTTCGCAACGTTTTCCAACATTCAGGTTCTGTTTTTTTTCCTCATTCCAACATCCCTAATTCTTACCAGAATAACGCGTATTGTTTTTAAAATAAGCTTGGGCGAACTGGTAAGTATACCGACAATGCTCGCATGGTCATTTGTGTGTCTTGTTCCCACATGTACACTTCTGGGTTTTCTGTTTGTAGCGGGTTGCAGCCTCTACGAAAGCGGGGAGGCATCGTCTAGTAAGAAAATAGCTGGGACTTATTTCTTGGAATCAATTGGCGCTACATTAGGGGGAATAGTTACATCGCTTTTGTTAATCCGTATTCTCAGCAATTTTGAAATCGCATTTCTAATAGCGTTTTTAAATCTTTTCTCTGCATACCTTCTAGCAAGGGCCTGCGGACCTAATGCTTCGGTTAGAAGAGCCATACTGCTTATCTTAATGGCTTTATTCGTGCTATTTAGTTTAGTTGGAGGAATTAAAAAAATAGATCAAAAAGCACTTGAGTTAAGATGGACAGGGGCAGACCTTATCAAAAGCAAGGATTCCATATATGGGAATGTTGTGCTTGCCAAAATATCAGACGAATTTGTTTTTTTCTCAAACGGACTCTATACTATTGGCGCCCCTGACCGCGTAACTGCTGAAGACGTAGTTCATTTTCCCATGCTAATGCATCCGGATCCCAAACATATCCTTCTTATCGGAGGCGGGGAGGGGGAGGCGCTTTCTGAAATATTAAAATATCGCGGAACAAAAGTTACGTACGTCGAGCTAGATCCCCTGCCAATAAAATTTGCCAAACAGTACTTGAAAAAACAGCCATGGTACGAATTTGATAATCCCCGGGTTGCAGTAAAGAATACCGACGCAAGGCATTTCATACAAGCTACGGATTTGCGTTTTGATGTTGTAATCATAAATCTTCCCAATCCCTATACGGCGCAAATAAATAGATTTTATACACTTGAATTTTTCAGGACGTTAAGAAATGTCTTGAATGAAAAGGGGATAGTGTCCTTTACTGTGCTTTCAAGTCAAAATTATATATCGCACGAGCTGGGAGATTATCTGCGTTCGCTATATAATACGCTAAAGGCAAATTTCAAGGATGTTAAAATCATTCCCGGTGACTCGGCACACTTCCTGGCATCGAACACAGATGACCTCATTACCCTTGATTACAATAGGATAGAAACAAGCCGCAAACAGAAAAACATACATACAGA
>JABMRN010000274.1 GCA_013202515.1 Candidatus Omnitrophota bacterium
GTTGTGTACTCAGCAAAAACAGGCAATTTTGAACCGGCGTTTACGGCTACCGTTTTAAAGTATCCATCAAAGATTGGGGATATTGAATTACGCGCGGGGTACGCAATGGAATCGGAACCTATCGGAGCGATATGTTTTAAGGTTGGCGATTTAACAAAGTACGGATTTGTTCAGCCATTGCATAACATCTTAAATGTTAGCGCAGGGCCGTATGTTGGTTACGATTTCCAAACTGAGGAATGGGATTACGGGGCATTGGTTACAATTATTAATTTGCAGTTTTAACAATCCTCGACGACAAAATCAGGGGCTACTCTCGAAAAAGGGAGTAGCCTTTTTTTGTGCAAATTATTATAAAATAATTCTTGACAAAATGAAAAAATATGGTAAACTTATTTTAAGGAAAACGAAAGGAGGTAAAAAGATGAAAACTTGCAAGGTTGCAATAGACACGGAAGTGCATTTCGATTTAAAGATACAGTGCGCTAAGACTGGCATGAAGATTGGGTCATTAGCAACAAAGATAATTAAGGATTGGTTAAAGAAAAAGCAAAGGTGATTTATGAATTGTGAACAATGCGGAAGTCCAAAGGTACGAAAGCATGGCCTTTGTTTAGACTGCCTGCATGACGTGAGGGGGGAAGGGGCATGAAGTATCTAGTTACGCAGATAGTTACCAGAAGCCAAGTTGTCGGAGGTTTTAGCGCGGCAGACGCGCTAGGGGCTTTTAAGAAAGCTGATACCTCAAAAGATTCAAAGGATACGAGATTTACGGTTGACGAATACAGAGAAAAGGAGCGTGAAGAAGATGGGAAATAACGATCAAGCGGTAGCGGTAAAAAAGAATAAAATTAAAAAACCTCAAAAGCCTACATCAGAATTAGCAATTATGGAGTCTTTAGCTGAACCAATGGCTTTAGGGAATGTATTTATGCAAAGCGGTATGTTTAAAGATATTGAATCTCAAGCACAAGCGGTTGTGAAGATCCTTGCGGGCCGGGAGCTAGGACTTGCTCCGCTTGAGAGCATGACAAATATTTACATGGTAAATGGTAAGGTTGCGCTACAGGCTAAGATTATTGGATCCCTTATCAAAAAATCATCTAAATATGATTATACGGTTGATATTCTAACTAATGAAAGTTGTAAACTTACTTTTTATGGATTAGATTCAGTCCGCAATGGTTCAGGTGAAATAACATATGAAAGGAGGGAAATAGGGAAAAGTGAGTTTTCTATAAAAGACGCTGCAAAGGCCGGGATAGTTAATAAAGATGTATGGAAAAGTTATCCGCGAAATATGCTTTTTGCAAGAGCGTTAAGCAATGGATCTAAATGGTATTGTAGTGATGTGTTTTGTGGGTATACAGCCGAAGAGTTGGAAACTCCGCAAGATATAACTTCGGTAGTAACTATTACCGATAAAGGGAAGGTTGAAGAGAATGGCAAGTAAGAGATATAATAACAGTTATCCGTCGGTAACTCAGGTTCTAGGAGTATTGCGTAAGATTGGTTTAGAGTATTGGTTTAAATACAATACAGCACAGTTTTGTAATGCAGAAAGTAAAAAAGGGTTACAGATTGGATCCCAGATTCATGAAGCTATACAAAGCCAGATTGAGGAAAAAGAAGTTAAGATTGAAACTCAGTATGGTGAAGAAGTTAAAACTGCTCTTGAAGCCTTTATGATGTTTAAAAAGGATAGGCCAGATATTCAGCTTAAAAAAGCTGAAATTAAGCTAACAAGCGAGAAGTATAAATTTAATGGTACTATGGATTGTCTTGCTGAAATTGATGGTACTTTAATAATGGCAGATTGGAAAACAGGTAAAAACAGAAAGGAGCGAACTAAGCCAGATATTTATGATGAACATTTATATCAAGTAAGTGCTTATGTTATGGCTTATAATGAACAAGAAGGCGCAGATATTAAACGTGCGTTTATCTTGGCTATAGCAAAGAACGGTGTAAGCTATAATTATAAGGAGTTAAGTTGGAACGAGATCAGAGCATGTTTCCATGAAGTATTTTTACCATGCCTGCAAATTTTTAATTATCAAGAAAGGATTAAATAAAATGGGATATTCGATGGATATGTCAAAAGAACAGAAAAAGAAACCTCTTCTTCCTGAAGGGTGGAGGCCATTTAAGATCGTAGGGTGTGAAGAATCAATGAGTAAAGCAGGTAATGAAATGTTTATCTTTACCTTTATGGATATAGAAACTAAGCAAGAAGCTGAAATATATGCGGTTTCTGTACCTAAAAAAAGATGGTTTTTAAAAGCTATATTAGCTGCTTGCGGTGTGGATGCTGCTGAAGATGGAGTTTATAATTGGGACATCCCGGATGTTATGGAAAAAGCTGTTTCTGGGTATGTTGAACATGAAGATAAGGAATGGGTTAATAGAAACAACGAAACAGTTGTTTCAAAGAAATCCAAAATTACTAATGTTGAAGAAATAGATCCACAAGAATTAGCAAAGGTAATTGAAAAATCAGGATCGTTTTAAGTAAATGAACGCCGGAAACCTCTCGGGTGAAACCGGGAGGAACGGCATAACGCCAAAATAAAGGAAATGTAATGGACAACCAAACGGTAGAATTAAAAAAAGAGGTAACAGATTTAGTTGTACAAGCAAATGGTTATAAAATAAAAACTCAAGAAGAATTTAATGGTACGGCCGATTTTCTTAAAACCATAAAAGGCCTTCAAAAGAAAATTAAAGAATGCTTTGATCCTATTGTTTCTAAAGCAAAAGCAACGCATACCGAAGCTTGTAATAAGAGATCTGAACATTTAGAACCTACATTAAAAGCTGAAAAGATTATTAAACAGAAAATGATAGTATATTCTACAGCTATTGAAGCAGCAAGGGAAAAAGAAAAAGATCGCTTGCGATTGATTGCGATTGAAAAAGAACGTAAAGAAAAAGAGCGCCTTGAGAAAAGGGCAGAAAAAGCCGAAGAAAAAGGTCAAACAGAAAAAGCCGATGCGCTGAGAGAGCAGAAAGAGGATGTATATGTTGCTCCGGCTGCTCCTGAAACTGTACATGAAACACCTAAAGGTGTATCATTCCGCGAAGTTTGGTCGGCTGAGGTAATAGATAAGGGCCAGATACCTATTGAGTGGCTAGTGCCGAATCAACTGGCCTTAGACGCTCACGCCAGAAGCACTAAGGGGCAGATTCCTATAAAGGGTGTCAGGTTCAATATGAAGAAAATTGCTGCGGGGCGGTCGTGATGATATGCCCAATAATGAGTAGCGTAGACGTGTATGAGTGCGTCAAAGGAGAATGAGATGGAAGAGAAAATTTACCGGTGTGATAAATGTAAGGAACAAGTTGATACACCTGAAGAGCTTGTATGTATATCCATAGAACTGAGTATTAATTCTTGCAGGCCCCCCGAAGTCCGAGAGAGGATGGATATGTGTTCGATCTGCGCCGAGAAGTTAGGCCTTATACGCAGATATGTAGAAGGTAAGGAAATCTTGCCTGGCCAGGCTCCAAATGTGGAGGAAAAGCTTTATGATATAATAGCGGATATCGTTCACGATGTTCACTGCGACATTGACCATAGGCCATAGGAGGGCAAATAGCCATGACACAAAAAGACAGGCTTAGAAACTTTTTCCAATCATGTCCGGGCCAATGGATTGCGCTTACTACAATATTGGATATGAGAATTTCGCAATACGGAAGCCGAATTTTGGATTTGAGACGAGAAGGTATGCAGATTGATAATAAGGTCGTGAAGGTTGTTAATGGGCAGAAGTGGACTGCGTTTCGGTATCGGCCGCAGGTTGAACAAATGGAGATGTTTTCGTGAAAATAGCCAGAGTATTCCCTACAAAAACAAGTATGACGCCAGAGGATTCTGACGCGTATTATGGATTGCCTTTAGGATTGATTATGCCTAAATATGATCAGATCCATATATCTGTAACCTTTACATGGGATCTTGACAAGGCAGAACGACTTGCGAGTGAGTGGGGAAGGTATGGTAAAGTGAAAATTGGTGGGCCGGCGCTTGGGGATCCGGGAGGTGAGTTTACTCCGGGGACGTATGTCAAGCATGGGGTAACGATCACGTCACGCGGTTGCCCGAATAAGTGTTGGTTTTGTTTCGTACCTAAAAGAGAGGGGGATCAAAGGGAATTATCAGAAATTAAGGAAGGCAATATTGTGTTAGATAATAACTTGACAGCCTGTACTTGGACTCATTTAGAAAAGGTATTCAGGATGTTAATGAAGCAAAAGCAGGTATCTTTTAATGCAGGATTAGAGGCTGCTAGAATAGATCAAACCTTTGTTGATAGGTTAAGGGCATTACCAAGCCTGAAAGAGTTGTGGTTAGCTTATGATCGGGCTGACGCAGAAGAACCTTTGGTCAGGGCAGTTGGGAGATTGAAGAATCATTTTCCGCGTAATAAGATACGCTGTTATGTATTGATTGGGTATAAAGGTGATACAATAGAAAAGGCAGAGTCACGGCTTATAAGAGCGTGGGATATAGGCACAAAACCATTTGCCATGCTATATAAAGACGAGTGCAACACGGAGCAATCTAAGGAATGGAAATTGTTTCAAAGAAAATGGACTCGCCCTGCAATATTCTGTAGTTTAATGAAAAACAGATAACCGGCCTTATAAGCCAAAACAGAAGGAAATCATGGATCGTAAATACGAAGCGAAATTTACTTGCGGAGCTTGCGGAAAAGTGAGTATAATGTCTGATAAACAGGTTGAAAAAACTTTAAGCGAAGATAGTTTTAAGGGCATATGTTCATGTGGCGGATTTTGGTATGGTTCTAAGATGACAGCGAAATTTAAACCAAGTGGATCATGGAAATGGTGCTATGATTCCGGATCCACAACAGAAAGGAAGGTGTAGTATGAAGTTGAAGTACAGTTTTATGGTAATGCTGTTAATGATCGTAATGATGGTAATGGTAGCGTCAGTATTCGCTATTGAGGAAGCCGATCTGATGGCTCAGAGGGAGAAGCATATCAAGGGCGCTGATGTTGTGGCCAATAGGATCAATGCTGATAGGGCGTTACTGGAACGGTTGCGTGGCGCGATTTTCACGATTGATGAGTTGGTGAATGCGGCTGAGGCGAAGAAGGTGGCGGCTGCGGAAATGGCGAAAAAGGCGGAAAAGTTGCCAGTATTTAGCAAAGATGACGCTGGTACAAAAGATGAAATTGCCGTTGTTCCGACGACAGATGAGGGGGAAATAAATCTTGAGAAAAGTGTTGACACGGTAGAATAAATATGGTAACTTGAGAGTATGGAAAATATGTTAGGATGTAAATACTCAAACTCCAAAAATAAAAATGTGCGGACAAGGTCGCCTTTCTATGCCCATTCTTGGGTGATCCTAGCAGGCATTCCAGCCTTGTCCGTGCATTTTTTATAGAGGTATATAGTAATGGCTAAACGATTTTCAGATTCACTTAAATGGGACGACCCTTTCTTTTCTGAACTATCCAATGA
>JABMRN010000275.1 GCA_013202515.1 Candidatus Omnitrophota bacterium
AAAAGAAATTTTATCTTCAAATACATTATCCAACAAGAATATTACTTTTTATTGCTATGATAATGATGAAGAGGCAATAGATTTTGCTAAATTGGCACTAAATAATTATAAAAATATCTATCTTGCTAAAAAGAATGCTTTAAGAGTAGCTGCCACAAAGAGTATTGAATCTAACAAGACAAAAAAATGCGATTTTATTTATGCAACTGGATTTTTTGATTATTTGCCTCACAAAATTTCAGTACGTCTTGTTCAAAATCTTAAAAGGCTTTTAATGCCCGATGGCGTTCTCGCCATTTCAAACGTGAGAGACAAATACAGCAATCCCTCTGTTCATTTTATGGAATGGGTTGGGGATTGGAATCTTATCTATCGGACTGATGATGAGTTTAGACAAATCTTTATTGGCGCTGGCTTCAAAGATAATGAATTAAAAACTCAATATGAACAGCAAGGAATAATGCAGTATATATTTGCCGCTAATACACAAAGATGATATATTTTATATATAGTGGAATTATTAATGCTATAACAAGTTTCATACTTGCACTTTTCGTCCTTTCTAAAAATTCTAAATCCCCTATCAATAGAGGTTTTTTTTATTTTGCCTTTAGTGTAGGTTTTTGGGCATTTAATTATTCATTCTGGCTTTTAAGCAAAGACCCTACCCAAGCACTATTTCTAGTTCGTTGTGCTATGATAGGGGCTATATTAATTCCCGTAACTTTTATTTATTTCGTAACCAAATTGCTTAAGCAAGAAAGAAAGATATTAAATGTTATAAATTTTACTATCGCTGGCATATTTCTTTCTTTCTCATTTTCATCAATATATATTGAAAAAGTAGAACCACGTCTCTTCTTTCCATTCTGGCCCGTTCCCAGCTATCTCTTTCATCTTATGTTACTACATTTTATTTTGAATGTTATTTATGCACATGCAAGCCTATGGAATGAGATTAAAAAGAGCTATGGCACAGGAAAAATACAAATTAAATATGTTTTTTTTGGTACATTGATTGGATTTATTGGTGGCTGTACAAATTACTTCTTGTGGTATAAAATTCCTATCCCACCATACCTTAATATTTTAGTAGGTGCTTATGTTTTTTGTGTCGCATATGCAATTGTCCGCCACCAGTTCATGGACATCGAAGTTATTATCAAAAAGACGCTTGTCTTTGCGTCTTTGTTTGCAGTTGTCCTAGGGATATTTGTAGGAATAACAGTTTTGACGCAAGAGATACTTGCAGGAGGAAGGCTTTTAGGATTGGCCATAAGTTCTATTATAATAATTCTCATTGTTCGCCCACTTGAAAATTTTCTAATAAGTATAACCGATAAGTTTCTCTTCCAAAAGAAATATGATTACAAACAAGTTCTTAAATCTTTTATTGATGAAGTTATTACAGTCTTAGATTTAGATATTATCATCAAAAAGACATTAGAATTGTTAAGCAAAATGTTTCATCCTGAAAGAGCCGCGATTTTACTATTAAACAATGATGAAGATAGGTATGTTTCGCATGGGTATCTCGGCTATGATAAAAATATAGTTCTTGATAGGAATGCGAGCATTCCGACATATTTAAAGGCAAAGAAAAATATTATCTCAGGGGAAGATAGAAATCTTAACGAGACCTTGAAAAATGAAATGGATAGCATTAATACTTCTCTCATTATACCGCTGATGATCCATGATGACCTGATAGGCATTATGCTATTGGGAAAAAAGAAATCGGACGTGCCTTATTCAAAAGAGGATTTAGATATACTTACGGATTTAGCGCAAACGGAAGCTACAGTTGTGAGTAACTCCAGAACTCATACCCTCCTGCTTCAGGCAAAAGAAAAAGAGCAACAGACAGAACACCTCGTATCGCTGGCATTTGTGGTGACAAATATCTCCCATGAATTAAGAAATCCGATTCAGATTATGTTAGGAGCCGCTGAAACAACACTTGACGCGATAGATAGAGAATTAGATATCAATGCTCTTGATGAAAAAGGCAAGAATACCATATCTTACGTTAAATCAAAGCTCAAAACAATAATGGAAAAGAGTGATAAGACTAACGAGATGCTTAATTCTATTTTACATAGCTTAAAAATAACGCCACAGAACTTTACTTTTTTGAGTATAAAAGAAATTGCGGCTGAAGCGATAAACCGTGTTGAGTCCTATTTAGAGCCGGCTGATATAAAAGCAACAAATAGCGTGCCGGATGGGTTTTCCAGAATCAAAGGCGATCGCATTACGCTTGAGCAGGTATTTGTAAATCTCTTAACCAATGCTATCCAGGCCATAGAATTCGCTAAGAAAGGCGATAAGATCAATATAACAGCCTTTGACCTGGATGATAAAATCCGTATAGAGATATCAGATAACGGGCCGGGAATACCCGAACAGGATGTACGGCGTATATTTGAGCCTTTTTATACGACTAAGGATAATTTATATACCTACAAATCAGGCAAAAGCAAAGGTGCCGGGCTGGGATTAATGATAGTACATCAAACCATCGCACGGCATGAGGGGGCAATTTATGTAAGAAGCAAAGCAGGTGAAGGAACCACGTTTGTTATAGATTTGCCAAAAAGAGTCTAGGGGGGGGTGTGTTGAGATGGAGACTAAGAAAAAGATACTCATTGTGGATGATGAAAAGGAAGTATGTGCCAGTCTAAGCGAATATCTTGCTCGTAGAGATTTTGATGTTACGGTAGCGCTAAGCGGAAAAGAAGCCATAAAGATACTCAGCTCTACATCTTTTCCGGTGATTATTTTAGATATAAAAATGCCAGATGCGGACGGCATAGACATTTTAAAAGCTACGATTAAAGAGCACCCGGACACAAAAATATTAATGTTGACGGGTTTTGATGAAGAAAATCAACGGGAGCAATGCCTGGCTCT
>JABMRN010000276.1 GCA_013202515.1 Candidatus Omnitrophota bacterium
ACCTATATCCAGATTGACGTTGTTTACAGTGAGATCTGCCAACTCTGAGACGCGCAGGCCCGTTGCATACATAACCTCTAGCACAGTCGTATCTCTTATACTCATCCAATCTCGACCGGTTGAGGCTTTTAAGAATCTTTCGACTTCCTCAATGGTTAAGACTTCGGGTATCGAACGCACTAATTTAGGGGATTCAAGAACACCTGCGATATCAACCTTTAATAGCCTTTCGCGAACCAGGAATTTATAAAAAACCTTAATGGCAACAAGGTTTCGGGATACAGAATTAGAAGATAACCCTGAGTCTTTCAAATGCAGCATGAACTTTGTTATATCGCTTCGTTTAACGGTATCCAGCTTGTTTATACCTTTAGACTCAAGATAAAGAGCAAATTTTTTTAAATCTTCTCCGTAGCTTTGTATGGTATTCTTGCTCAATCCTCTCTCAACTGAGAGATAATCAAGAAACTCCTTAATCCATTCGTGCATAAGTTTAGTGTCCAACACCTTGGGTACTGTACATAGTGTCTAGTACCCTGTTTGTAAAAATGGGTTATGTTTTCTTTCGTGTCCGATAGTGGATGACGGGCCATGACCGGGATAAACCTTTACCCCATCACTATAACGCATGAGTTTTTTGAGTGAATGCTCCAGATCTTTCGGATTTGCAAATGGTATATCTGTCCTCCCCACGCCTTCATAAAAAAGTGTATCTCCTGTAAAAATCACATTATCACACTCAAGGCCTATGCCACCGGGTGTGTGCCCCGGCAAATGGATAACCTTAAAAGATATATTGCTGATCTTAATTTCATCGCCCTCTTTAAGGAGTCTTTGGGCACTCATGTTAGGCCGGGAAACGCCTCCCAGAAAGGAAAGGCATCTGATCGGGTTAACCAAACATTCGGCATCTCCCTCATGAATGAAAACAGGGTAGCCAAACTTCTTATTGCCCCCGATGTGATCGTAATGTCCGTGGGTATTAACCGTAAATTTTACGGTTATGTTTTCTTTTTTGATAAAATCGGATATTTGATTTTCGTATGCACCGGGATCAATAAGTAGTCCCTCTTTTGTTTTGCTATCATAGTCAAGGTAGCAATTTGTTTCAATAGGGCCTACTGTAAAAGTCTCTATTTTGAGCATTGTAAAAATATAATATAAAACTAAGACGAAATCCGTCTGAAGTCACTACGTATATGAGAATCCATTTTTGCATAGCTGAAGTCGCGTTTGATAAGTGTGAATTCTCTCTCTAATACCATTCTCATGCGGGTTTTTGTCGCAAGCGTAAGAGATCCCTTTTTGATGTCGCTTTCTATTTTCCTCAACACAGCGATATGTTTTTCTAGCTTGTCTCCTTCCTCATCATCAAGCATGGATTTCATGTCTTCGAGATTACTTATCATTTCGCGTATGCATCTTTTATCTTTCTTTATATTCTTGCCGAGGAGTACAACCGCTTCCCTGTGCCAACTTCGCCAGTAAACATAGTGTTTGGTGTAAAGTTCAATTGAAGGAGATACATCATACTTCATAATGCGTTCATAATGTGGCAAGGCTTCCTGTACCTTTTTCTTTCTTATGAATTTCTTCCTAAGCTGCGCACAACCAGTTAAATTTAACGTTAAAATCAATATCAAAATTATCGTTCGTACAAAGTAGCGTGAAGTTGAAATATTGTTTCTCATTTCTTGCCTATCATTTTTTTGAATTCATTTTCGCTTAATATGTTAACACCTAGTGCCTTTGCCTTCTCAGCTTTAGAGCCGGGGTTTTCACCACATATAACAAAATCCGTACTCTTGCTGACACTTGAAGAGGTTTTGGCACCCAATTGCCTTATCGTATTTTCTATCTCTGGCCTAGAATATCCTTCTAACGTTCCTGTTACAACTATTGTCTTGCCCGAAAGCGCACCTCTTCCGGCTACCTTGGCCTGCTCTATCTTGATACCAGCCTTCTTAAGCTTATCTATTATTTCTAAATTTTTCGGTGTCTTAAAAAAATTATAAATACTTTCTGCCATCACAGGCCCTATCTCTTCAATATTTGTAAAATCTGCATGAGAAGCTTTTTTTATTCTGTCAAGCGAACCAAAATTTGAAGCAAGTATCCATGCCGAACGCGTTCCCACGTGCCTTATCCCAAGCCCAAATATCAAGCGGTGCAAATCGTTCGATTTACTTTTCTCTATGGATTTCATGAGATTTTCAGCGCTCTTGTCGGCAAACCTCTCCAAATTCTTTATCTCCTCGATTTTGAGCTTATAGATATCTCCGTAATCTTTTATTAGCTTTTCGTCCACAAGTACCTCACAAATCGACTGGCCCATACCCTCTATATCCATTGCATTCTTTGAAACAAAATGCTGTAGGTTTTTCTTCAACTGCTCCGGACAAGCGGCATTGTCACATCTTATGGCCACCTCTTCTTCATCTCTATGCAGAGGCGAACCACAGGAAGGACATGCCCTAGGAGTCTTTATCGACTTCAACTGCCCTTTCCTTTTTTCCTTGGCGACCTTCAAAACTTTTGGTATTATTTCTCCGGATTTTTCTACATATATATAATCGCCTTCTTTAATATCTAATCTTTTGATTTCGTCAAAATTATGAAGCGTTGCCCGAGAAACTGTTGTACCAGATATTTTAACAGGCTTCATGACTGCAACGGGTGTAATGACACCAGTCCGCCCTACTTGCAATTTCACTTTTAGCAGCTTTGTCAGAACCTTCTCTGCTGGAAACTTATACGCTATCATCCAACGCGGACTTTTTGATGTCTGCCCTAATATTCGCTGGACATTAAGAGAGTTTACCTTTATCACCATGCCATCTATCTCATAATCCAAGTCATCCTTTTTATCCTGCCAGCTGTCACAATATCGAATTACATCTTCTATCGAACCGCAAAGCTTAAAATTTGGATTTACCTTGAAACCATTCTCTTTAAGATACTCCAGTACTTCAAACTGTGTATCAAACTTTATG
>JABMRN010000277.1 GCA_013202515.1 Candidatus Omnitrophota bacterium
ATATATGATACAATGCAGTTTGTAAAGCCCGATGTTGCAACCTACTGCGTAGGACAGGCAACAAGTATGGGTGCACTTTTACTTTGTGCCGGGACAAAAGGAAAAAGATACGCCCTTCCTCATGCAAGGGTAATGGTTCATCATCCATGGGGTGGCGTCCAGGGGCAGGCTGCAGATATAAGTATTCAGGCCAAAGAGATACTCAGATTAAAGGAACGAATAGAGAAGATACTCTCCCGCCACACTGGTCAGTCACTTGATAGGATCAAGAAAGATACTGACAGGGATTACTTTATGTCAGCAGAAGAAGCCAAGGATTATGGTATCGTGGATTCAGTTGTAGAGACGATAAAAAGCAAAAAGAATTAAATTAGCGTGGATAAATTTCATCTTTAAATTTAGCCAGTTTAATTGCTTGAAAGGAGTAGAGATGACAGGGAAAAAGTTATTGTTAACACCCGGTCCAACACCGATACCCGAAGAGATTCAAGAAGAGATGGCAAAGCCTATCATGCATCACAGAACCCCTCAATATAGAGAGATTTTTGCTGAGGCAAACAAGGGGCTAAAAAATATATTCAAGACAAGCGCCGATATTTTAACATTTACCTCAAGCGGAACGGGCGCTATGGAAGCAAGTGTAGTGAATACGCTTTCAAAAGGCGATAAGGCAATCGTTGTAAGGGGCGGAAAATTTGGAGAAAGATTCGCAGAACTTTGCGAAGCCTACGGCGTAGGCGTAATTGCGATTGATATGAAATGGGGTACAGGACCTGATCCCAAGGTAATAGAAAAGACCTTAAGCGAAAATAAAGATGTCAAGGCTGTTTTCGTTAACTTATGCGAGACTTCAACAGCAACAGTGTATGACATTGAGTCCATAGGCCGCATTGTGAAAGATACACCTGCTATTCTCGTGGTTGATGTAATAAGCGGTCTCGGATCCGATGAGTTTAAGATGGACGAGTGGCATGTTGATATCACGGTCGGTGGTTCCCAAAAAGGGCTCATGATACCGCCCGGATTGGCATTTTGCGCTATAAGCAAAAAGGCCTGGGATCTAGTCTCGAAATCAACACTTCCTAAGTATTATTTGGATTTCAAAAAGTATAAGAAATCTGTTGAAAAAGATGATGTGCCTTTTACCCCAGCGATAACACTGGAAATAGGATTAAGGAAGGCCATAGCTATTATTGAAAAAGAAGGCGTTGATAATTCTATTAAAAGGCATACGGATGATGCAGAATATTTAAGAAGCGAACTAAAAAAAATGGGATTAGAGATTTTTTCAAAGTCTCCATCGAATGCTGTAACAGCTGCCATGGTGCCGCAGGGTATTGACGGAGGAGCCTTAATAAAAGCACTTAAGCAAAAAGGTATTACATTTGCTGGAGGACAAGCCGAACTTAAAGGCAAGATATTCAGGATAGCCTCTATGGGGGCTATTACTCGTAAGGATCTTGACCGCGGACTTAGTGCATTGAAGGATGTCCTTAAGGAGCTTGAAGTAAAAAAGTAATTCTTGAGAAAAAGGGAGGAGCAAAATGCTGATAAAGATACTAGTAAGTGACCCTCTTTCACAGCAGGGTATCGATATATTGTTGAATGAGAGAAAATTAAAGGTTGACGTAAAGACAAAGCTTCCTCCTGAGGAACTAAAACGCATTATAAAGAATTACGATGGACTTATTGTACGTAGTGAGACAAAAGTTACGAAGGATATAATAAAACATGCAGATAAATTAAAAGCAATCGGGAGGGCTGGCATAGGGCTTGATAACATCGATGTAAAAGAAGCGTCTAAGAAGGGTATTATCGTTATGAATTCACCTATGGGTAATACTATTTCCACGGCTGAACATGCATTCAGTCTTTTGCTCTCTCTTTCTAGAAATATTCCCCAGGCAGATGCATCCCTTAAAAGCAATAAATGGGAACGAAAGAAATTCATGGGAGTAGAGATCTACGGAAAGATTTTGGGCATCATTGGTTTAGGAAGAATCGGCACCGAGGTTGCCAAAAGGGCGATGAGTTTCAAAATGAAGGTGCTCGCTTACGATCCTTTCCTTTCCCAGGAACGGGCAAAATCTTTAGGAATAGAACTTGTAGACCTTGACACGCTCTTTAAAAAGGCAGATTATATATCCATACATACTCCGCTTACTGAAGACACTAAGTATATCATCAATGAAAAAGCAATTTCAAAGATGAAAAAGGGCATAAGAATTATAAATTGTGCACGCGGTGGGATTGTCGATGAAAAGGCTTTACTTGCGGCAATAGAAAGCGGTAAGGTAGCCGGTGCAGCCCTTGACGTATATGAAAAAGAACCGCCTCTTGGGGGCGATATCTTGAAATGCGATAAGGTTATAACAACACCGCATCTCGGTGCCTCAACAGAAGAGGCCCAGCTTAACGTTGCGGTCGATATCGCAAATAGCATGAAGGACGTGCTTATAAATAATTGCATACGGAATGCCGTGAACGTACCGTCAGTTGATCCCGAGATATTGAAGACGTTAAAACCATATCTTGACCTTATTGAGAGAATAGGGCTTATGCAGGCACAGCTTGTAGAGGGATACCTAAAAACAGTGAAGGTAACCTATGTCGGAGAAATGGTAAATCAAAATTTAGATTGTATTACCCTTTCGCTTATAAAGGGGTTACTGTCTCCTGTACTTGAAGAGAAGGTTAATTACGTTAATGCAATGGTGATAGCCCGGGAAAGAGGCATAAGGATAATAGAACGAAAGAGGGAATCTATTGAGGATTTTGCCAATCTTATATCTGTAGAGGTTGAAACCAATAAGATGAAGAACCTTATCATGGGCACCCTTTATACAAATAAGGACGCCCGTATTATCAAGATCAACAAGTATTATGTTGAAATTGTGCCAAAGGGTCACATGCTTGTGATATACAACAAGGATGTTTCTGGTATCGTCGGTCACATAGGAACGCTTCTCGGAGATGCAAAAATAAACATAGCAGC
>JABMRN010000278.1 GCA_013202515.1 Candidatus Omnitrophota bacterium
AGTCGCTTATTCCTGGCATATTGAAAGCCATATATTGGAATATAAACAGTAAACATAGAGACTTAAATCTTTTTGAAATAGGTAATGTTTACCGAAGTTGCGAAAAGAATAATGTCATTGAAGAGCCACATCTAGCAATGGCTATGTCAGGAGCTGCCGAAACTGGTTGGCTTTCCCGAAAGCGCATGATAAGTTTTTTTGACCTAAAAGGAGTTTTTGTAGTTTTAACAGAAAAACTTGGAATTGAAGTGACCTTTACTCCAACCGATAAAATACCTTATTTTAGTACAGCAGCCTCTATAAGATATGAAGACAATATTATAGGTTCAGTGGGAAGGCTCGAAAAAGAGATCTTGGATAAATTTGATATAGACGAGGATGTTTATCTTCTTGAGATATCGATTAAGGACATGATAAAGGAAGCCGTTTTAGAAAAGAAGTTTAGAGCTATCCCGAGGTTTCCTTCGATAATGCGGGATATATCCTTGGTGTGCGGAAGGGATGTAACAGCGGAGTCTTTACTTAATGCCATGAGAGAGGCAAGTTCCGATATGGTTAAGGGGATTACTCTGGTAGACAAATATGCAGGAAAGCAGATTCCCGAAGGTTTTCAAGGCCTTCTTTACAGAATTGAGTACAGAGACGATTCCCGTACGCTTACAGATAAGGCAGTCGAGGAGATTCACAATAGAATCAAGGGTAATCTTAGTAGCAAATTGGGTGTTTCTTTCCGTTAGATAAGTTGGTTGACCAACAAATATTTTTCTAAACCTATGACAAAAAGACGGAAACAGTACCACGTAGAGCCGTCGACAAAAATACCTTCCTTTATACCCACTCCCGATACCTATCGTTGGATCGTGATCATTGTTATAATAGCTGTTGGGATCGCAGCTTACTTCAATACCTTTTTTAACTCATTCATATGGGATGATGAGCTTTTAATCTTAAGGAATGAGTACATAAGAAGTTGGTCCCATCTAAAGGATATATTCATAACAGATGTTCATAGATTTGGCAATATCCGCAGTAATTTTTACCGCCCTACCCAGACACTTAGCTACATGATAGATTACACCTTCTGGAAATACAATCCCATGGGGTACCATATCTCAAATGCCCTTATACATATAACTAACGCTGTTATTCTCTATCTTCTTCTATTTTCTATAGTTGATCACATAAGAAGGATCTGGCCGCAACAGGTTTCTTCATCAAATAAAAGCATTGCCTTGACCGCGAGCCTCTTATGGCTGATTCACCCTATTCATACCCAGTGCACATCCTACATTTCGGGTAGGGCCGATCTTTTATGCGTAACATTTATATTATTGGCCGTCTACGCATATATTAATGCAAAGAAGCGTTATCTGCCGATTATTTTTTTCCTACTCGCCTTGATTTCAAAAGAACCCGCTATTATTACACCGTTATTATTTCTTGCTTACGATGCAGTTGCAACACCGCGTGGAAAGGAGGGTTACAAATACAGCCGAAATGCATTCCGTCGCTATTTACCTTATATCGTTATTGTTATTGTTTTTTTGATAGTAAGGAGCTCTATCCGTTTTCCGGGTGCGCCTTTTGCCGATGCAAAGGTTGATCTTTATTCACGCCTTCTAACAAGCGGACGCGCAATAATAATTTTACTGGGGCTTTTAGTCTGGCCCTTTGGGCTTAACATGTCTAGAAATATCCCCTGGGAACTAACTTTGATTAATGCGAAGGTATTTGCTTCTGTCGCGGCTCTTTTTGCCTTATTTATCTATACCGTTTCTATTAGAAGAAAAGAAAAAGTTATTTTCTTTGGAATACTGTGGTTTTTTATTGCTTATATTCCCATGGCGAATATCTTTCCCGTAAACGCAAACGTTTCAGAGCACTGGATGTACCTTCCCTCGATCGGATTTTTTCTTATAGTTTCCTACCTTATATGGGATAAATTGTTCAAGTATAAGTATCTTAGCTTTGCAGTTTCAGCAAGTTTGGTAATTTTTTATGGTACTCTTACTGTTTTGCGCAATTTCGATTGGAAAAACGAAGTTACCTTTTATGAAAAAACATTGAAATCAACACCTAATTCAGCCCGAGTTCATTACAATCTGGGGAACGCTTATGGCATAAAAGGCACTTTTGAAAAAGCGATGGAACATTATAAAATTGCAATTGATCTTAAGCCCGATTATGCCGAGGCATATGGCAATATGGGTATTATATTTTTTAGACGAGGAGAATTGGATAGAGCTATTGAGTTGTTTGAAAAGGCAAATTATTTTAAAGGAGATCTTGTAGAAAATCATTGCAATCTTGCCATGGCATATGAGAAAAAAGGGCTTCTTGATAAGGCGAGAAGGGAGTTCGAAATAACCATAGAACTTAAACCCAATCATTATTTGGCATATAATGGATTAGGTATTGTTAATGCCCGTATGGGAAATTACAAGGAAGCAGAATATTATTTTAGTAAAACATTGGAATACAATCCTAGCGACGAAAGCGCAAAGAATAATATAAAACGTATCCAGGAGTTAATGAAAGAACAAGAGGCGCAGTCGGAGCAAAAAGCTCCTTTGTTGCCCGAATAAATCAGAGTGAAGCAAAACGGAGAGGTGCGTGAGCGGTTGAAACGGCACGCCTGGAGAGCGTGTGTAGTCGAAAGACTACCCAGGGTTCGAATCCCTGCCTCTCCGCCAAGTAGGATGTGGGGCGTCCGAAAAAAAATCTCGGAACAATTTTTC
>JABMRN010000279.1 GCA_013202515.1 Candidatus Omnitrophota bacterium
GAAAGATATCTTCAAGCGATGTTAGGCTTGCAAAAAAGAAAAAAGTTAATCTTGAGATAACAACAAGGGCTGGTCATTCAAAAACAAATAAGATAGTAGCTAAATTGGCATTGAAGGTAGGAGCAGAGTTGGTTTTGAATACCGATTCTCATGGGCCAAATGATCTCTTAACAGGAAGAAGAAGAGATATTTTCTTAAAAAGACTAGGTCTATCCGAAAAAGAGATTAAGAAAATTAAGCAAAATAGCGTTAAGATAATAAATTGTTAGTATGTTTTTACTTATCTTTTATTGTGGTAGAAAATATTTCCAGAAGGGTTGACAAAGCTAACTTTTGTGCTATACTTTGTTAAAATGAATTTAAACACCATATATAACTTCTATTCTGGCAAAGAAAGGAGGGATGAAAAAGTCTGCCTGAGGTTATACGTAGATATGGTGAGAAAGTATATATAGCGAGCATAAGTCGAAAGGCTTATTCGTTTTTTTATATAGGTAAATAGATTTTCTTATATTGTTCATTATAGGAGGCAGAAATGAGATTTATAAAAACAATTTGTATTTTAGCATTAGTACTAGGCCTAACAGGTCTAGCCTATGCTGAAACACAAAGCGTAAAAATCTCTGGAGACCTGACAATCAGGGGATTATTCAGGGGTAATTACGATATGGATGCAAGTCACCGAGAAGTAGATAGGGCAGATTTGCAAGGAAACTTGGCGCAGCCGATGTCTTTCCAACCCAGGATCGGTATATCAGATGATTGGGATTCACACTTCATGACAACTGCAGAAGTGGAAATCGAAGCCGATCTTACCGATAACGTTGGAGCGGTAATAAGGCTATTCAACCAGAGGGATTGGGATGCAAGAACTAAGAATATAAATCAAACAACATGGATGAATGGAACAGCGGCTGAAACCGGTTATGCAACCAACGCAGATGAATTCAATGTAGCCTTGGACTTGGCATACATCGAGCTCAAGGAATTCCTGTATTCGCCACTTTCTCTTAAGATTGGCCGTCAGGATATCTGGCTCGGAAAAGGGTTTATCATGGGCGTTCAACAGAGAAATCCCAACGACACCATAAGTGCTCCGGAATATACCGTCATGAATTCATTCGACGCGATACGCGGTACGCTTGATTTTGATCCATGGACACTCGATTTGATCTATGCAAAGATCACAGAGAATGCTATTCAGGATATTGATGATGTTGATCTCTACGGCGCAAACTTAGGATATATCTTTGATTCCTATAACGCCGAAGCAGAAGCTTATATGTTTGCCAAGAGAGACGATAGCATTGAAACCTGGAACATTGATTCAAATAATAACATTTATACTCTGGGTATTAGAGGAAGCGCAGATCCAATAGAAGATTGGACGACTGCTATAGAAGCTGCTGTTCAGTTTGGAAACTACATCGGTGCAAGAAATCAGCTGGAAGCAAGAGCTAGAAGAGCATGGGCTCTTGATGCAAGCATCGAATGCAGATACTTCCAAGATAAGTATCCTTGGAAACCCAAGCTGGGTCTTGAATATATTCTGTATTCAGGAGATGAGCATATAGCTGATGAAAACCCGACTACAAACGGTACCTACACCGGTTGGGATATCATGTATAGAGGAAGATTCCCATCAGCGATTAGATCCTGGTACGGCATTTATTATGCCAGCGCTCAGGATATGCTTAGTCAGAGGCGTGATATTCTTCAGAGATTCCCTGATGCGGCATACACAAACCAGCAGCAGATTATTCTGGCTGGAAGCATTCAGCCCACGGAAAGCCTAACTGTCGATGCCAAATATTTCAATTTTTGGCAGATGTATGCGACGAGGTCTCCGGACTTTTCACAGCCAAATGCGATGCCTGGCCTTTTGTGGAGAGATAATAATAAATATCTGGGATCCGAAGTGGACGTAGAGGCTACATGGGATTACACAGAGGATGTATCATTCGGTCTTTTGGCCGCATGGTTTTTCCCCGGAGCCCATTATCAGGATGGGTCAAATAGTATTGTAACTGACGTAGTCGGTACCGTAAGCTTAAGCTTCTAAGGTATTATTGACTGTGTTTGAAAAACCCCGCACCTTTTAAAGGGTGCGGGGTTTTTCATTGACATTTATTCTGTTTGGATTAGAATATTGATGTGAGATAGAGTGTCATTATTATAATTTGGAGGTCATAGGTAATGCCGGAAAACAAGGAAATACAAGAAGGTAAGATTTATGCCGTAATCGGGTATCTGTGGATATTATGTCTTGTTCCACTTCTTCTAAAAAAAGAAAACAAATTCGCATTATTTCATGCAAAGCAGGGGCTTATTCTCTTTATATGTGAAATTGCCCTGGCCATAGTTGGAATAGTCCCTGTCTTGGGATGGCTGATAAGTATGCTTGGTTGGCTTGCGTGTGGCATACTGTCCTTAGTTGGAATGGTGCAGGCCCTCATGGGTAATTATTGGAAGATGCCTATAGTGGGTGATTACGCAGAAAAAATCAGTTTATAAAAAAATAACTACTGACCAAAAAAGGAGGCGATATGAATCTGGCTGTCGGATCACTCGTATTAATGGGGTTATTGATCATTGTCCTCGGTATAATTTCAAAGTTTGTCGGAGCCTCTTTATTGACGCC
>JABMRN010000280.1 GCA_013202515.1 Candidatus Omnitrophota bacterium
GGCTATTGAAGGTTGATATCGCGGGTGTTCTTGAATCCCCTAAATTAGTGCGTTCAATACCCGAAGTCTTAACTGTTGAGGAAGTCGACAGATTCTTAAAAGCCTCAACTGGTCGAGATTGGATAAGCATAAGAGATACGACTGTGCTGGAGGTTATGTATGCAACGGGCCTGCGCGTCTCAGAGTTAGCAGATCTCACTGTAAACAACGTCAATCTGGATATAGGTTTCCTAAAGTGCGCTGGTAAAGGCGGCAAAGAGAGAATCGTTCCATTGGGAAAGAAGGCCGCCCAATCGGTAAAAAAGTATTTAGAGAAGGTAAGGCCGAAGCTCTCAGCAAAAAAGGGAGGCAGGCATGTCTTTCTTTCGAGGTTAGGAAAAAGAATATCCCGCCAAAGCCTATGGAAGATGATAAAGAAATATGCACGTATTGCGAGGATCAAAAAAGAAATAAAACCCCATACATTGAGGCATTCCTTTGCAACACACCTACTTGAGAGAGGAGCGGATCTAAGAAGCGTTCAGGAAATGTTGGGCCACGCGGATATATCGACAACGCAGCTTTACACGCATATTAACAAAGAAAGACTTAAAGGAATTCATCGAAAATTCCATCCCAGAGGATGAGGCGTATGGATTTAATTGTTACTCACAATAACGCAGATTTTGATGCCCTCGGTGCGGTCATTGCAGCTCAAAAGCTTTATCCCAATTCAAAACTGCTTTTACCCGGTTCTGCAGAGAAATCCGTCCGTGAATTTTTAGCCCTGACGAAAGATAAGATATGCCTTGAGTCGGAAAAAACATGTGATTTTTCAGATATCAAAAAACTCGTAATCGTCGATACCCGCCACAAGTCGCGAATAGGTAAAGCCGCTTTCTTATTAAACAAAAATATTGAGGTACATATTTATGACCATCATCCTCGTATGGCGGGAGATATAAAGGGCGATTTAGATATTTACGAAGAGGCCGGTGCTACCATTACGATACTTTTAAGCATCATTAGAAAGAAGCAACATGTTAACATTTCCCCCCTTGAGGCCACAATAATGCTGATAGGCATTTATGAAGAAACAGGTTCTCTTGCATACCGGACAACAACAAGGGCCGATGTGGATATCGTTAGTTTTCTTCTGGGGCGGGGAGCCAATCTGCAGGCGGTTTCAAGCTACCTAAACAGGGAACTTACCGAGAGCGAACTTGGCTTTTTGGTAGATCTTATAAACCGTACAGAAGTACATATTGTAAACGGTATAAATATTGCTATTGCATCCGGTGATGTCGGGAAATTTGTGGGGGAATTAGCTACTATAGCACATAAGCTCCAGGAGGTTGAAAACCACCCGGTTCTTTTTGCAATTTTTAATATGGGTACAAAAATTCGTGTTATTGCAAGATCAAGGGAGTCCAGGGTAGACGTTAATAAAATTATGAATAAGCTGGGTGGAGGTGGTCACGCAGAAGCTGCAACGGCAAAGATCGAAGGAAAGACAGAAGAACAAGTTAAACAAACTATCTTAAGCATACTCAGAACAAAGATAAAGGTAAAGATTTATGCAAAGGATATAATGGCGGCCCCGGTAAAGACAGTGTCTATAAAAAAGAAAATAAGTGATACGAAAAAGATGTTTGACAGGCTGAACATACGCGGGGCTCCGTGTGTTGAGAAAAACAAAATAATCGGGATTATAACCTATAGTGATATAAAAAAGGCCCTTAAACACCGCTTTGGACATTCACCGGTCAAGGGTTATATGAGGACAAGGGTAATCACCATAAATGAAAATACCCTTCTTCATGTAATGCAAAAAATCATGTTCGAAAAGAATGTAGGACGTCTGCCAGTGCTCAAGAAAGGAAGGCTCGTAGGTATTGTGACCAGAACCGATGTTCTCAGACGGGTTCACAGTGGACTTTTTGCTATCGACAAAACTTCGCCTAAAAGAGAGGTTACTTTTAATTTGAGCGGCAAGATGCGCAGGATGTTACCCAGGGAGATATCAAAAATATTAGGATTGATAGGGCGGCTGTCCCAAGAGTGTGGGTGCCGTTCTTTTGCGGTCGGCGGATTTGTGCGCGATATGCTCTTAGGTGTAAAGAATTTTGATATAGATATTGTTCTGGAAGGCAATACCGCTGAATTTAGCAGATTATTGGCAAAGAAACTTAACGGGAAGCTAATAGTGCACAAAAAATTTGGTACTTCAACGGTAGTTACAGACTGGCCAAAAGGTGTTAAGAAACCGGCCTTTGCCGGAAGCAAGTTAAAAATAGATTTGGCTACTGCCCGAAGAGAGACCTATGAAAAACCAGCAGCATTACCAACGGTAAGGTTTAGTTCGCTAAAAAATGACCTTTTGAGGAGAGATTTCAGCATTAACGCGATGGCCGTCAGTTTGAACAAGAAAGATTTTGGTGAGCTAACGGATTTCTTTGGCGGTCTGCGGGATCTTAAAAATAAGAAGATACGTGTTCTTCATGATGCAAGCTTCATAGACGATCCCACCAGAATTTTCAGGGCCGTCCGTTTTGAGCAAAGATATTCATTTAAAATAGACGATTATACCGAAAGGCTTATAAGGGATGCTGTGAAAGAAAAAATGTTTAATAAAACCCAAAATCAGAGAATAAGAGATGAACTTCTCTTGATACTAAAAGAACAATCTCCGCTCAAGGCACTTAAGCGCATGAGAGAACTTCACGAATTAAGATTTATCCACAAAAGTATTAAGCTAACCACTTCTACCGAAAAATTATTCAGAGAGTCTCTCAGTTCATACAAGTGGTATTCCAAAGCATCTTTTAGCAAAAAAAACTCTGATCTTTACCTTGTGTACCTTGCTTGTCTTACCGATAATTTGACTTTGACCGAGATACAGAACCTATGCAACAAATTTGTTTTTAAAAGGGCAGATATAATCAAGCTCCGCGCTTACAAAAAGACATCCCGTAAAATATTGCATGCATTATCTGCAAAGAAAGATATTCCGCCCTCAGAGATTTATAGACTACTCAACCCGTTTTCATGCGAGAATATGCTTCTTTTAAGGGCCAAAACACAAAATAGCTTGGCAAGAAGAAGAATAGACTGTTTTATGCTGAAATACAACGCAGTTCGGATAAAGTTATGCGGAGAAGATCTAAAAAAGATAGGCCTCAAAGCAGGACCGCAATTTAAAAAGATACTCAATAGAATTTTGTATGCTAAATTAGACGGAAAAATAAAAACAAAAGATGACGAAAGAGCATATCTTAAGAAAATCGTCAGATAGAAAATAATGAGGGTAGGCGCTTTAAAAATCGACTTAGAAATAACCGATTCCAATTCCTTAAAGGACAAGAGAATGGTTTTGAGGGGATTAAAGGAAAGGATACGCAGAAGATTCAATGTATCCGTTTCAGAGGTAGGTTACAATGATAAATGGCAGAGAACCACCTTGGGCATTGCTGCTACTTCTAATGACAAGCAATTTATATCGAAAATGCTGAATAAAGTCCTGCACTATATAGAAAAAGAGAGAACAGTTGTCGTACTGGATGTACAGATGGAAATATTATGAAGAACGTTACCAGGGAGGAATGAATGTCAAGACGATCCGAACGCATTGCAGAGGTAATAAGGCGGGAAGCTAGCCTTTTGATGAAACACGAAGTGAGGGATCCGAGGATAGGTTTTGTGACGATTACAAAAGCAACGATTACAGATGATTTGCGTAACGCCGTTATTTACTACAGTGTTCTTGGAGAAGAAGGCAAGAAGAGGCTTGCCCACAAGGGCCTTCAGAGCGCGTTACCGTTTCTAAAAAAGGAAATAGGGGATAGGCTTGGTTTACGCTATACACCTGAGATAAGGGTAAAGGTAGATGACGCAATGGAAAAAGTCGAGAAAATAGAGAAATTGTTAAAAAAGATTAAGGAAGAAAAAAAAGACGATGCCCCTAAGGAGGATTGACAATGTCGGTTAATGCCATTATAGATGCCATAAGAAAACACGATAGATTCCTGATAACTTCTCACGTGAATCCAGAGGCAGATGCACTCGGCAGCCAGTTGGCGATGTATGAACTCATTAAGAGTCTTGGTAAAGAAGCGTTTTGCGTACATAGCGATAAAGTCCCAGCCCATTATAAATTCCTGCCTGGTGCAGAGAATATAAAACGCACAGTAAAAAAAGGTTTCAACTTCGATGCCGTCGTAGCTTTGGATTGCCCTACAGCAAAAAGGACAGGAAGAATAAAGCAGTTTTTTAAGAAAGCAAAAATTGTTATTAACATAGACCATCATGTTTCAAATACGAAATTTGGTGACGTAAACTGGGTAAGCCCGGCTGCCAGTTCCTGCGGAGAAATGGTTTATACCCTCTATAAGAAAATGGGAGTAGCAATTGGAAAAAAATCAGCGCTATATATTTACATCGCGATATTAACAGATACAGGGTCATTTAATTACAGTAATACCTCTGGGGTAACACATGAGATTGTCAGCGATCTTTTAGGATACGGCCTCAAGCCACATGACATCTCCAGGGACATTTACGAAAATAAGACGGTTTCTGAAGTAAAATTGCTGGGCAAGGTAATAGCTACGCTGAAGACCGATACATCGGGCAAAATTGCGTTAATAATTTGCACCAAAAAAATGCTTAAAGATGCCAAAAGCGGCAGCCATGCTACAGAAAATTTTATTAATTACGCAAGGTCAATTAAGTTAGTAGATATAGCCGTATTTATAAAAGAAGATTTAAAAAAGCGAAAGGCTTTTCATGTAAGCTTTCGCTCCAAGGGGAGCGTTGACGTAAATGCTATCGCTAATTTTTTTGGGGGAGGCGGACACAGAAACGCTTCCGGATGCACTATTTGTGGAACGCTTGCGGATGTGAAAAGAAAAATATTGGAAAAGGCAAAAGAGGCAATAGGTAACAAAAAATAAATTAGCTAAACGAAACGATATGGACGGAATATTACTTGTTGATAAGCCTCGTGGAATGACAAGCCACGACGTTGTTGATTTCATAAGGAAAAAATTCGGCTTTAAGAAAGTCGGCCACGCCGGAACACTTGATCCATTGGCGACGGGACTTCTTGTGATCCTCATCGGAAACGCAACCAAAAAATCTGAACATTTAAGGGGCGAAGACAAAGCGTATACAACTACTGTTAAGCCGGGTGTCACAACGGATACGGGAGACAGATACGGAAAGGTGTTGGATGAAAAAGATTGCGATATTAATCCCGAGAAAATAACAAAGGTCCTTAATCGGTTTATGGGCGAAATAGAGCAGGTTCCGCCGATGTTTTCGGCAAAGAAACACAAGGGCAAAAGGCTCTATGAATATGCGAGAAAAGGCATCGAGATTGAAAGAAAAGCAAGAAAGGTCACGATAAAAAAATTAGAACTTATACATTTTGGTAAGAGTGAATTTTCTCTCGAAATTAAGTGTTCGAAAGGGACCTATATAAGACAGCTTGCCTGTGATATAGGAGAGGCCTTGGGCTGCGGCGCCCATATTACTGGTCTAAGGAGAACGCGTTCAGGTAGCTTTAATGTAGATGATTCTATAAAGATCGATGATTTAAATAAGGGATCAATAGACAACATTCATGAAAATATTATACGCATCTAGAGAATTACCCCACATCAATAAGCCCATGGCAGCTATCGGCATTTTTGATGGTGCCCATAAAGGACATCAAAAGCTTTTGAGTGCGCTTGTGAAAAGAGCACGATACAAAAATAAAAAGGCCGTTGTCATAACGTTTTCTCCGCACCCTTATAAAATTCTACATCCACATAAAAGTCCGCCTATGCTTTTTTCATTGGCTCACAGGCTTAGAATTCTAGGGAATCTGGGAGTGGACATAGTATTTGTTCTACGCTTTACCAGGCGTATAGCTTCTCTTTCACCAGAGGCCTTTGTTGAGCGATATCTGGTTAAGGGATTAGATATAGGCGAACTTTTTGTAGGAGATAATTTTAAAATCGGGCATGGACGAACAGGCGGTCTTAAGCAATTAAAGAGATTCTCGGCAAAATACAATTTTAAGTTAAATGTGATTCCCTGTAGAAAAATCAATCAAAAGCTTATAAGCAGTACTTTAATCAGAAAACTTCTCATAGAAGGGAATCTTAAAGGTGCCGCTGCAAGATTAGGGAGAAGGGCGTCTATTCTAGGAACAGTGGTTCGTGGAGACAGAAGAGGGCGCATCATAGGTTATCCGACCGCAAATCTTGATCTTCACCATGAAGCTGTACCGCCGGCAGGAGTATATGTAGTTTTAGTGAAATATAATGGAAAAAACTACAAAGGAGTTCTAAATATAGGCTTTTGCCCTACTTTCAAGAAAAGGGCTAGAGAACGCACTGTGGAAGTACACATATTCGGCTTTAAAAAGACCATATATGGTGCGGATTTAGAGATCGTTTTCCTCAAGAAAATAAGAGAAGAAAGGCATTTTCACAACAGGGAGCATCTACGTTTGCAGATTAAAAAGGATTTGAGGCAGTCGCAAGTTTTATTCGGCCGCTGATGGTTTTATGCTTGAATGTGCCCTTATAGTATGATATTATATTGAAACAATTTAAGAAAGAGAGGTGAGTGTTTTGGTTTCAGAAAAAACGAAGAAGAGTAATTTAATAGATGATTTTAAGGCGCATGACAAAGATACGGGTTCTCCCGGTGTTCAGATAGCGCTCTTGACGGAAAGGATAAACAATCTGACTGATCATTTTAAGGGTCATAAGAAAGACCATCAGTCCCGTATGGGGCTACTTAAGCTTGTTAGTCAAAGAAGAAGACTCCTGGATTATCTAAAAAGGATAAATGGCAAGGAATACGACGAGATAATTAAAAAATTGAAAATAAGAAAGTGAGCGAGTTCATAATGACTGAGAAGATTAACATAAATTTAGAGGGCAAGGAACTGATTATCGAAACTGGAAAGATGGCCAAACAGGCTGATGGGGCAGTTACGGTTCAGATGGGAGGTACCGTTGTTCTTGTTACGGCGGTCCTTTCAAAGAAGCCAAGAGAAAACGCAGATTTTCTGCCTTTATTCGTGGAGTATCAGGAAAGAACCTACGCCGCTGGGAAAATTCCGGGCGGTTTTTTTAAACGGGAAGGAAGACCTTCTGAAAAGGCAATATTGACAGCCAGGCTCATCGACAGGCCAGTAAGACCGCTTTTTCCGAATTTAATGACCAACGAGATTCAGATAATAGCAGTGGTGTTATCTTCTGACGGAGAGAACGATTCAGATGTTCTTTCCATGATCGGAGCCTCAGCTGCCCTGTCTATATCCGATATACCCTTTGATGGGCCAATCGGTAGCGTACGCATAGGTAGGATAGATAATAAATTTGTGCTGAATCCCACTTTTCAAGAACTCGAGAATAGCGATCTTGATTTGGTCATTGCCGGAAAAAATGATAAAATCTTAATGATAGAATCTTCGTGCCAGGAACTAGAGGAATCAACAATCATCGAAGCTATTAAATTTGCGCAAGGTTTCCTTAAGCCCATCATAGAGATACAGGAAAAACTTACGGCCAAATGCGGAAGAAAGAAAAGGGAAAATATTTCGCTTTTATCGGTTTCCGAAGAATTGATGAGTAAGATAAAAAAGGAAGCATCGGCCAAGTTGAATGAAATTATACTTCTAAAGCTGAAAGATCAGCGCGAAGATGCATTCGATGTCTTATGCAAGGAGATGGCAGCTAAGTATATAACTGAAGAGGATTCTTATACTGAGTTGGATCTTAAGATGGCACTTGGTAAACTCGAAAAAGATATCGTAAGAGACTATACGCTGACGAAGGGAAAAAGGGTCGATAAGAGATCCTATGTTGATATAAGACCCATCGAATGTTCAGTCGGAGTGCTTCCGAGAACACATGGTTCAGGCCTTTTTACAAGAGGTCAGACTCAGTCCCTTTCTGTGGCTACGCTGGGCACGAGTACTGATGAGCAAAGGATAGATGCTCTTGAAGGGGAAACGCAAAAAAGCTTTATGCTTCACTATAATTTTCCCCCATTTAGCGTAGGTGAGATAAAGCCTGTACGGGGACCCGGAAGACGGGAAATAGGACATGGCGCGCTCGCTGAAAAGTCGCTGAAGGCCGTTATGCCCTCAAGCGAAAAATTTCCATACACAGTCCGGGTTGTCTCGGATATTTTAGAGTCGAACGGATCAAGTTCAATGGCCTCTGCGTGTGCGGGCAGTCTTTCGCTTATGGATGCGGGCGTTCCGATAAAGGCACCTGTAGCTGGCATAGCGATAGGTCTGGTAACGGATGGCAAAAATAGGGTCATGCTGACAGATATTGCCGGTGTTGAAGATCATTATGGAGATATGGATTTTAAGGTTGCGGGAACCACTAAAGGGATTACGGCTATCCAGCTTGATATGAAAATAGCAGGAATTGGCATGGATGTAGTAAAAGATTCTTTAGCCCAGGCCAAGGATGCACGTCTCAAAGTGCTAGAGATTATGACTAAGATAATTGCCAAGCCGAAGGAGGCAGTATCGGAGTATGCACCGCGGATAGTAAATATCAAGGTAAAGCAAGACAAAATCAAGGACATCATAGGACCGGGTGGCAAGGTGATAAAGAAGATAATACAGGATACAGGAGTCAGCATAGATGTGGATGACGATGGCAATGTTCAAGTTGCTTCTGCCGACAATGAGGCACTTGAAAAGGCCGTTGCGATAATAAATGGCATTACAGCCGAAGCCGAGGTGGGAAGAATATATAAAGGAAAAATTACCCGTATTATGAATTTCGGTGCCTTTTGCCAGATCCTTCCCACCAAAGAAGGCCTTATTCATGTATCCGAATTGGCAGACAAATTTATCAAGAACGTTGAAGATGTAGTAAAAGTTGGCGATGAGGTTTCGGTAAAAGTCATTGAAGTAGATGAGAAGAATCGCATAAATCTTAGCATGAAACAAGCGAAAGCCAAGGACGAGCAATAGAATCACGTCTCTTCTCAGCATGAAGAAAATCAAAATTCAAATTAA
>JABMRN010000281.1 GCA_013202515.1 Candidatus Omnitrophota bacterium
GCCCTTGTATGCGAAAGCGACATATACGTTAAAAGGAGGGCTAAATCCACTCCCCTAAGCCTCTCCCCTATGTGTTTTGGCGGCTCTTCCCCATGCATTTTACGGGTAGGCATTAGCACGAGTTCTGATATAACGCCTTGCCGGAGCGCCTCTTTATGGAAGGCTTTTGCCAGGTGCTTGGTTCGGGTGTCGCATACTATCAACAGCCGCTCTCCAACCCGGTATCCCATGCAGGTGAAAATGATGGTTTTTACGATATTTTGGAGTCTCATAAGTATTCACAATAGTAGACCAGGCTTAAGCCTGGTCTACTAGCTTAATTTAATGGATAAAAGGGCTATCCTACAGACATTACAGGATGACTGCCTTTATACTTCTTTACGAACTTATCGATATCTTCTGATTTTTTATCAGTAAATACAAACTTTACTGATGCAATAACGGTCATTCTATTTAGATGCTTCACGTGTTGATTATTAGCTTGCAAATAACCCTCTCTGTGTTTCCAAGAACCAAATGCGCAGATTTCTTTAGACAATGGCAACGAAACTTCTATATTCTTATTGGCAAGCCCTACGCCGTAAAATGAGCCTGACCTATGAGTAGGGTCGATATACTTTAAAGGATTATCACCTGTCATATATTTATAGTCATCCGTTGCTTTCAAAAACGCCCACTTCATCTGAAAAAATACTCTTGCAAAGTTTTCGAGTAGAGATAGAGCCATTGCAGTAGCGTATTGCTTATCAACAGTAACAGCGTAACTATCAGAACTTTTCATCCATTGGCGCAATTCTTCAACATTCATACCGATTTGTTTTCCCGTATTTTTTTCATACTTTTCCATCATTCGCTCAAAATTTTCTTTATGAGATGCCATAAAAACACTGATATGCTTTATCATTTCGCCAGTAGATTTCCGTATATTTTCTCTCATATTTGGAACTCTTACCATCATAGATGCCACAAAAAGAGAAAAAACTATACGATCATTGACTGATAGGGTATCACCCTCATGAATCTTTTTTAATATTGCGGCGAAATCACCCTCTAATGACATAATGCTATTCTCTACAGTTTCTGAATCTTTTCCTCCCTTCGGAGTCATAAAAGAAAAATAATGATTTTCGTATGCTATGCCTTCGGGTGATGATTCAAATGCTGGTTTATCATCTTTATCATATACATAAAAGTAACCATCTTTATTAGTAAAGCCTTTTAGATAAAAGACTGGTATGTAGTGATGCCGTTTTTTCGGATTTTGGTCTGTCATAATAGTGTTTATTTTCTTAATTAGAGATACGGCCTATTTTTGCAACTATGCAAGAACTGGGATGTGTCCCTATGCTTCTAAAACTGGCGTTTTAAGGTGACGGGATATTTGAGCGGGGTATCATTTCCCGTATATTCGATTACGATTTCAGCGGGAGTTTCTTCGGGAATATTGTGTAATTGCATGAGGAAAGTGCGCTCTTTTCTTATGCGATACTCGTTCAAATG
Source organism: Candidatus Omnitrophota bacterium (assembly GCA_013202515.1). GTDB lineage: Bacteria > Omnitrophota > Gorgyraeia > JABMRN01 > JABMRN01 > JABMRN01. The sequence goes on from JABMRN010000281.1 coordinate 1,501, forward strand.
ACCCGCCTTTAATATGCGGTTTCCTTGCCATAAAAAAGTAGGAATTTCACCCCATATCCCTTCTATTCCAAGCTCACATTTCTTGAGAGTGGTGTCTTTTAGTCCCTTGTTTTCGAGTTTAAAATCAGCTTGAGCTAAAAGAGTAACTGTGGAAGTATTATTGTTTCGTCTTTTCATAAAGCCCCTTACTTCGTATATGGCTAATTCGGCTTTTGGGGGTTCGATTTTGAGGGGCTTTTGAGGCTGATAGCGTTTTGCAATAAGGGTTACAAATAATATAACTAACCCCGCCACAATGGCAACCATGATCATATTATATATACTTAATGTCATACAGATATATTCTAATGCTAGTTTGTTTAAAATCAAGGAAAAGCATAATACCGAAACGCTTTTGAGCTACGTGTACGGAAGCGTTTCTTGATAACAGTCACATTTTTAAGTTTTTCATTATTTGTACAATTTCTTTAATTTGAGATGGATTTCTCTTTTTTGGCGAAACATAGCCTTTGTCTTTTGCAAAAACCTTTTTGTGAGAAGTACAGGTCCATACGAATGGAAATAAACCACAGATAGTTTGCACAGCCTGTAAATAAGATACGATATTTGTAGCTGCAAATTTTAATTGATTCAAGTTTTTTGATTTCTTGTCATGCTCCCAGTCATCTAAAAGGGAATTTATATCTTTTGTAGTTAATTTTTTATTTAAATTGTGAGCAAATTTATTTCTAATGGTATTTAGTGTTCTAATTTTTTTTATTATAGCTTCACCTGGCAGTACATTAAGGGACTCTATGAAGTCTACTTTGAGCGTAAATGTTTTTTCTAAAATTTTTTTTGGTTTTGGTAATAGCAAAAATAAAATCCTATCCAAATAAGACTCTACACGTAGATGTGTCTTTAATATAATTGTCATAGGATCTACGTTGTACCGTAGATGCTTATTGTAAAAAGCATCTATTGTTTTTTTATTGTTAGATACTACTTTTTTAGCTTTTTGTGTTGAAAATTTATATATCGATTTCATATAACACCAAAACGTCTTCGTTTCCTCATTTCACCATAATCAGTAACATCTTAAACTTCTCTTTAGCCTGGAGGGCGTGGGGCTTGTCGAGGCCTGACCCCTTGCTTCCGTCAATTATCCTTTTTAATATATTTACCATAGTTTAAGGATCTTTTGACCATGTCTTCGCGACCCCTAGGGTATGAACAAAAAATCGTTGTTACTTTAACGTCGGAATTATTTTTATTAAAAGTAAACTGGGTAGGCGCACTAATGAAAAAACCGGAACGTGCAACTCCAGTTTTAATCTCACTTTTATTGATAGATAACCCGATGAATCCTTGAATTTCAGAATCTTCAGGTGGGAGAATTACCTTCATTGTCATGATGCATTTTGATGGATGGGTTAATTGTATCATTTTTGAACCATCCTTCAAAATATAAACAAATCGCCTTAGTTCTTTCGGAAAATAAAATCCCTCAATAACATATCCAGATTGACTGGAAAGTCCAACTATTGCATTTTCTGAAAATATAATTGCTGTCTTATCCTTAGTGTTAGTTACTTGCTCGAAATCTTCAACACCGTTAATTGTTATAACAAATGACGGACCTGGAGCAGGATCTCTAAGAGTCCAGGAATGAATCCCAACGCCTTGGACGTTACCGCTTGGATCTTTGCCAGAGATAATACCTTTTCCAGAAAACTGGACAAATCCATCTGGGTGGTGGCTAAGTTTAATAATGTTTTCATCTGATGAAGCTACATCGATAGCTGCAGACATAGGGATATGCAATGTGCCCATATTTTCGAAATCATTAAGGGATGGGAAATTTTTTTCAAACTTCCATATCCATCCTTTCCTTTCTTTATGATAGGGAACTGTAACGTAATAAGAACCATCCTTTCCGAAGAAAACTTTCGAAATTTTATAAAAGCACTCGTTTTTTTTAATAATTATTGTATACTTATTGTTCATAAAGCACCGAAACGCTTTCCCCTATTTCACCATAATCAGTAACATCTTAAAC
>JABMRN010000282.1 GCA_013202515.1 Candidatus Omnitrophota bacterium
TCAGGGAGGTGGGTGTTCGCTACTATATATGTTACTTGGCGTACTTCCCAAGAATTTAGGGCTGACAGTGTTACTGGATACCCGCATGAAGGTGCCGAAAGGGATGCCTGAGGGTATGCAAATTAGTCGGATAAAACCCTCTATTATGCAACGCTTGAAGGCGGAGTGGTGGCTCGCAAGAAATGTAAGGCATGGGGATGTTGTTCTTTGTTTCGGAAATCTGCCACCGTTGTTCAGGTTACGCGGTCACACTATGGTATTTTTACAAAATAAATATCTGGTTGATAGAGTAGGGTTGGCAGGTTTTCCTATCAAAACCAGATTGCGCATTAGCGTAGAGCGCCTGTGGTTTTCCTGGAAGGCTGCACATGCCAATAAATTCATTGTGCAGACCTCCTCAATGAAGGCGCTATTGGAATCCATGCTTGGGGCAAGTGCATCCGTGCATGTTGTGCCGTTTGTAGGTGTTAGCGAGGGTTACGCACGAAGGTTGATTCAACATGGTTTTCAGAAAAGCGGCCGTTATGATTTTCTGTACGTTGCTTCTGGTGATCCACACAAGAACCATCGGCAGTTGGTAGAGGCTTGGTGCCTATTGGCCGCAGAAGGGTTGTTTCCTTCTTTATGCCTGACCGTGTCTGAAATAGTTTCAACTGAATTGTGTCGTTGGATAGATGAAAAGAAAAACCAATTTGGATTGCATTTGGAAAACTTGGGTGTGTTATCTCATGATCAGATTAAGCACCTTTACAGCCAGTCGCAGGCACTGATATATCCATCAACCTTTGAATCCTTCGGACTTCCGCTTATTGAAGCAAGACAGGCGGGGCTGGCGGTTTTAGCTGCAGAATTAGATTATGTTCGAGATGTGTTGGATCCAGAACAGTCATTTAATCCGGAATCGCCAATGTCTATTGTCAGAGCAGTGAAACGCTTCATGGGATTAAAGGATCAACCTTTGCCGTTATTGAATGCCGCCGATTTTATAAAACGTATCCTGGAGAAGTGTAAATAGCTATGCATGTTCTGATTGTTAGTCAGTATTTCTGGCCGGAAAATTTTCGGATTAATGATTTAACTGCCGGGTTAGTCGAAAAAGGGCATGAAGTTACGGTTTTAACCGGCATTCCTAACTATCCTGCCGGGAAGTTTTTTCCCGGTTATAGTATATTTAAGAATTTACGGCAAAGTTATTGCGGTGCAAAGATTGTGCGTGTGCCTTTGGTCCCTCGGGGGAAAGGAAAAAAGATACGTTTGCTGCTTAATTATCTTTCGTTTGCCTTTTTTGCAAGCTTTTTTGGAGTTTTCTTCCTAAGAGGGAAGTATGATCTTATTTTTATCTATGAACCCTCACCGATCACCGTTGGATTGCCGGCAATAGTGCTAAAGAAAATTAAATCTGACCCCGTTTTTTTGTGGGTGCAGGATCTCTGGCCGGAAAGTCTCTCTGCTACAGGAGCGGTTAAATCTCCGTTCTTGCTGAAGTTAGTAAAAAAGTTGGTTGATTTTATATACCATGAATGCGATTTAATCCTTGTGCAGTCAAAGGCATTTATTCCTTCTATTCGGAATTTTGGGGTGGCAATGAACCGGATTTTCTATTTTCCCAACAGCGCAGAGGCATTTTATCGTCCTATGGAGGTTCAAGAAGATGCGCAGGAGCGCAGGCAAATACCTAAGGGATTTATCGTCATGTTTGCCGGTAATATCGGAGTTGCGCAGGATTTTGAAACAATCATTTCTGCGGCCCAGAAACTCAAGGAATATAAAGATATCTATTGGATAATTATAGGAGACGGAAGAATGCGTTCCTGGGTTGAGAAAGAAATAGAAGCGCGGGCTCTGCGTGGGAATTTCTTGCTTATTGGAAGGTATCCTCCGGAGCAGATGCCGCGGTATTTTGCGCTGGCAGACGCTTTACTGGTGACCTTGAAGAACGAGGAGATATTTAAGTTTACTATACCTGCCAAAATCCAATCGTATTTATCCTGCGCTAAGCCTATAATAGCGTCTTTAGACGGAGAGGGTGCAAGGATAATTGAAGAATCCGGGGCAGGTTTTTCCTGTCAGCCGGAGGATCACGAGTCTCTTGCTCAATTGGTTTTAAAGGATGCCGGATAGCGAACGAAGGAAAATGGGGCTTAGGGGAAGGCAATATTTTGAAAACAATTTCGAACGGGATATGCTTTTAAACCAGTTAAACAAGAAGATTGTCGGATTAAGAGGGGATAAGAGCTAGTGCGAATTTTAATATTTGGCGGAAGCGGGATGCTTGGGCATAGGCTATGGAAGTATCTGTCCGTGCGCTTTCCGGACACCTTTGCAGTCATACACCGTAGCCGCGAGATATATAAAGAATTTAAACTTTTCGAAGACAGAGAGCATGTGGTAGATAATGTTGATGCTATGGATTTTTCTTCGATAGAGAGAGTGCTTAATAAGTTGCATCCTGACTTTGTCCTTAATTGTATCGGGATTACGAAACGCCGCGAAGAGGCTAATGATTTACAAGCTATCATAAGCCTAAATTCATTGTTCCCACATAAATTGGCTAAATGGGGGCAAGATAATAAGGCTAAAATCATTACTTTCAGCACCGATTGTGTTTTTGACGGAAAAATCGGAAATTACAACGAAGAAAGCCCGACCACTGCGTTAGATATTTATGGAAAGACAAAAGCATTGGGAGAAATTAAGACGGGGGATGCGCTGACATTACGATCATCTTTTATTGGGCCGGAGTTGTCTCACGGCTCGGAACTCCTGGAATGGTTTCTTGCTCAATCCGGCAGTATTAGGGGTTTCAGAAATGCTGTTTATTCCGGACTTACTACTCTAGAGCTGTGCCGGGTCGTGGAAAAGATTATTTTTGATTATCCCTGGGCAAAAGGGCTTTATAATGTATCCAGCTACCCGATTACAAAATTTGATTTGTTAATGCTAATCAAAAAAAA
>JABMRN010000283.1 GCA_013202515.1 Candidatus Omnitrophota bacterium
GCACTGCTTTATGCTATTCCTGCAAGAGAAATACCCGAGAACAGTTTAGGGCTCGACGAATGTGTCAAGATAGCCGTAGAAAACAGCGTGCCGTTGGACGTGGCCCACAAGCAGATAAAGTTGGCAGAGATAAGATTATGGGAGAGTATACGTAAGCTTGGTCCTAACGTAAAAGGAAAATGGGAGGAATCAGGTGGTAAGGTTATCGGCCGGGGTTACGAAGGCAGAAAATTTATGATGGAAGTTTCGCAGCCGTTCTTCTATGGCGGGGAACTGTTTTTCACAGTAAGTCAAGCGAAGGTTAATCTAGAAATAGTTAAAAACGATCTTTTTAGGGTAAGGAATGGCATCATTCTTAAAGTTGAGAAAAGTTATTACAGCCTCGATAAAGCCGAAAAATTTTTTGGTGTTCAACAAGGCCTCAACCAGAAAGCTGTACAATTAAACGATGCCATAACAAAAGGCTACGATATGGGAGTGGTTAATAAATTAGAGTTTCTTAATGTTGCTTCAAAGTATAGCCAGATTAACTTCCAGCTGGTTTCGGCTGATGAAGACATAGCTTTAGCAAGGCTTATGCTAGGGCAGGCAATGAACACAGAAGAAGATGTATATATCATACCCGTAGAAGTGCCTATGATAGACAACGGTATATCGTTAGCGGATTGTTATACGCTTGCTTATACAAATAGGCCCGAAATAAAAATTAATTATCTAATGACTGAATATTACCTTTATGAGAATAAAATTAAAAAGGCGCACCTATTTCCCAAGGTTGACGGAATGGGATCTTACGGCTATTCGGCAGAAGATTTTTCCGATCCCCTTGATAGGCCTGGGCGTAATGAGCGGTTGATGAAGCCCCAATGGTATATAGGTCTCAAGGCAACCATGCCGTTTTTCGGAAGCACACTTGGTTATTCTGTAGCAAAAGAAAGCTGGCAGCCTGTTGTTTCGGCATATCAGGGAACAAAGAGCCTGACGAACACCATGACCTTCTCGATCTTGGATGATCTCAAATATTATTCGGACGTTGAAGAGGCTCAAATAGGCCTAGCGAGGGCACAGGAAGAATACAATAAAGTGAAACAAGAGATTACGCTTGAGGTAAAAGAAAACTTCTTTAAATATAAGAAGGCTATTATGCAGATGAAGGTAGCAAAAAATAAAGTAAACTATCAGCGTACCCAAGTCTCATTCCTAGATTTGAAGAGGGAAATGAATGAAGGGACAGCCTCATCAGTACTAGAAGAAATGATAAAGCTTGGAGAAGAGGAATTTTCTCGTTTGCAGGCAGTTGCTGACTATTATATATCGATTAAATCGCTTAATAAGGCGATTGGTATAATCGGTTATTTTGATAGGAAGGATAACGGTTAACATTTACATAGCCAATAGGAGACGTGCACATGGACATAAACAAGATTAAAAACGATATCAAAAACAAGATTGTTGCTGTTAAGGGTAAAATCGATTTCGAGAAGATTAAGGCTGCCATATTAAAGATAAAGATAGACAAGATTAAGAAGAAACGCCTTTGGATAATTGTTGCCGTGGTTTTGACAGTGCTCTTATTTACGCGTGGGTGCGCCAATATAAGAAGAGTGCTTTTTAGAAGAAAGTCACCCACCGAGAGCGTAGAGGTTGTAAGCGACCTTACGCCTGTTAAGGTTTACAAGACAAAGCGCATGGATTTTAAAGATACATTGCCTGCATTGGGCGGAATAAAAGGATATAAAGAGATTCCGCTTAAGTTTCAGGTAAGCGGTGTAATCGAAAGTTTCAATTTTGAAGAAGGAGAAAGAATACAGGAAGGGGATATAATTGCAAACCTGGAACAAAAAGATGCACTGCTAAAACTTAGGTATGCCGAGCTAGAATTAAATAAAACTAAAAAGATGCTTGAGGTTGGAGGCGTCATAGAAGATGCCGTAGAGAAAGCGCGGCTTGAGTACGATTCTGCTAAAAGCGACCTTGAAAAGACAAATATCTATGCGGTGTCAGACGGCCTGTTAGCTAGCCAGGAGATCGATGTCGGGACATATGTGACGCCGAATGAGGAAATCGGAAAGTTTGTCGATATAACTAAGGTATATGCGGAATTTAACGTAATTGAAAAAGATGTGCCTAAGCTTAAGCTTGGCCAGAAGAGCGAAATCTTTGTTGACGCTATGCCCAACAGAAATTTCGTAGGAACGATTGATACCGTTGCTCCAATAATAGAGGGAAGGACTAGAACCCAGCGCGTGAAGGTCGAACTTAAGAATCCAGAAGGTGTTCTTAAGCCGGGAATGTTTGCTAGGGGTCTTATTGCCACGTATGAAAAAAAGGATGCCCTTATAATACCCGCATCAAGTTTAAAGAAGACCGAGGAAGGCTATGTAGTGTTTGTCGTTCACAGGGAAGAGCCTGCTGAGGTAGAAGTCGAAGAGAGCCAAGAAGAGATGGAAGAAGCCGGAGATATCGGGGTTGTGGAGGTACGCCCCATCAAAATTGGATATATGACACAAGACCAAATTGAGGTCGAGAAAGGCCTAGAAGATGGTGAATTGGTTGTTGTCGAGCTTTATAAGGAACTCCAGGATAAAGAAAGGGTTGAAATAGCCGAGGTGCAGGAAATACTGTACTAAACTTAAATATATGGGCTTACCGCAATTTTCAATAAGAAGGCCGGTCACGACAATAATGGTTGTTCTTGCCGTTGTGCTGTTCGGCTTTATTTCTCTTTCAATGCTGCCGCAAGAGTTATTCCCACCAATTACATATCCTAAACTTACCGTTGCGACCGTTTATGCCAATGCAGCCCCTGAAGAAATCGAAGCCCTTATTACCAAACCCGTTGAGGAAGCGGTCGGTACGGTAAGCGGATTGAGAAAGATAAAATCTATTTCGAAAGAAGGAATTTCCCTTGTCATCGCCGAATTCGGTTGGAAGGAAAACATGGATTTTGCATCTTTAAGGGTGCGGGAAAAGATAGATTTGATTAAAGAAAGGCTGCCCAGAGATTCTGGTGAACCACTTGTCATGAAATACAATCCTTTTGAACGGCCGATCATGACACTGAGTGTTACGGGAAAAAGGAGCCCCGTGGATGTTCGCGAGATTGCCCGTATCATAATAAAAGATGAGCTAGAAAAGGTAGAGGGTGTGGCTGCGGCCTCTATTTCCGGTGGTCTAGAACGCGAGATACTTGTCGAAATCGATCAAGCGCGTCTTTACGCACAGGATGTTCCCATAATGGATGTTGTCCATGCTATAACGAACGCAAATCTAAACTATCCGGCAGGTACAATAAAGGAGAGTTTTTACGAGTATCTGATCAGAACTCTAGGTGAATTTGAGCATATCGACGAAATAGAAAATATACCCGTTAAGACATTTAAAAAAGAAGATTTATACTATATCCCGGAAGAGAAGAAAGATAAACATATATCTGCCGGCGCAAATATGGTATTGCTGAAAGATGTTGCGACTATTCATGATACCTACAAGCAGCGGACGAGTTACTCAAGACATAACGGCAAAGAGAATGTCTCTATTTCCATACAGAAGCAGGCGCAGGTCAATACCTTGCGTGTAGTTAACCGCGTAAAGAATGCCCTAAAATTAATAGACAAGGAAGTACCAGACGATATTTATATCGAGATAGTAGAGGACCAGTCGAAATTTATAAAGGATTCTATAAATGGCGTGAAAGATGCAGCCATAATTGGAGGCATCCTTGTATTCATAGTGCTGTATGTATTTTTAAGAAGCATAAAAAGCTCAGTCATTGTTACCTTCAGCATTCCCATTTCGATAATGGCAGTTTTCGTTTCGATGTATCTTTTTGGCATTTCGATTAACATGATAAGTCTGGCAGGGCTTGCCCTTGGTGTAGGCATGCTCGTTGATAGCGCTATTGTGGTTTTGGAAAATATTGCAAGACACAGATCGCTGGGCGAGACACCAGAGCGTGCTGCTACGGAAGGCACAAACGAAGTCTCAAGCGCTATACTAGCTTCCACATTTACAACCATAGTTGTTTTCTTTCCAATGGCTTTTGTTATCGGTATTGTCGGCCAACTGGTGAAAGACCTCGCTTTTACAATTATATTTGCTTTGATAGCCTCGCTAGTTGTTGCGCTAAGCGTTATACCGCTTTTAGCGTCTAAAATGGCTGTAAAAATCCAAGCGCAAGGAGAAAAGATACAGAAATTATTAGATGATTTTGGAAATTTTTTAACAGCATTTTTAAAGAAACGCTATATCGGTTACATAGCTATATTGATTTTATGTGCTATTGCCTTAATGTTTTATTCCGGTTTAGATAAAGAACTCATGCCAAAGATGGATCAAGGGTCCTTTGACATAAAATTAAACATGCCCGTTGGTACCAGATTAGAGGTTACCAACCGCAATGCCCTGAAAATAGAGGAGTATATACTTACAGTACCCGATGTAAAAGAAGTTAACACGATTGTAGGTTCAACAAAAGGTAATCGTCCGGAGGATGTTCTTCTAAGGCTCGGGTCCTATCAGGCAGAGATACTTGTTAATCTTAAGCGCAGAAAAAAAATTAGCACAAAAGAGCTTGTCCAGCTGATTAAAAGTCATCTAAGTTCGATGAATCTCGAAGGGGGAGGGGTGGAGTATATTTTGCAGGAAAGTGTTTTTAGCGCTATGCTGGAGGAGTCGAGTCCTATTGCCATAGAAATAAAGGGTAAAGATATACCAGAGATGGAAAAGGCGGTAGATATGGTAAAAGATGTTTTAAAGGGAATTAAAGGCGTCTATGGTATAAGGTCTGATATGCCGGAACCTTCCCCGGAAACCAGAATCATAGTTGATAAAGATAGGGCAGCAGCGCATCATTTTTCGGTTGTAGATATAGCCCAGACCTCACAGGCTGCGATAAGAGGTTATATCGCAAGCGAATTTAAAGAAAAGGGTCAGGAAGTAGATATCAGAGTAAGGTTACGTTCCGAGGACAGGAATACCTTTGATAAGATAGCCAGGATTCACCTTACCTCGCCGGCAGGAATAAGAGTGCCTTTGACAACTTTGGTAAAGTTTGAGCGAGGCAAGGGTCCCAACGAGATAATAAGATTGGAACAAGAGAGAACGATAGTCGTAGCAGCTAATATTTTTAAGCGTCCCCTCAAGAATGTAACCAGGGATATAGAAAAGGCCTTAAGAACCCTTGAAGTTCCTAAAGACTGTACGGTTAAGCTTGCAGGTGAATCTGAAGATATGAATCAGTCATTCGACAGCTTAAGAAACGCACTTATACTATCCGTCCTTTTGGTTTACATGATCATGGCTGGTCAGTTTGAAAGTTTATGGCAACCTTTTGTCATCATGTTTACTGTACCACTTTCTTTGATAGGAGTTGTATTTGCTCTTTTTATTACAGGCACTTCTGTAAACGTGATTGCACTTTTAGGAGTTATGATACTCGGAGGCATTGTTGTTAATAATGGAATTGTTTTGGTGGATTATGTAAACCTGCTTATTGAGAAGGGGATGTCTGTCTCCAAAGCACTTGTCGAAGCCTCAAAGACAAGGATACGGCCAATTCTTATGACTGCCATGACTACTATATTCGGTTTTTTACCCATGGCTCTCGCCAAAGGAGAAGGTGCAGAATTAAGGGCGCCGCTTGCAATAAGTGTTATCGGCGGTCTTTTCGTATCCACTTTTCTATCACTTTTGATCATTCCTGCTATCTATTTATCCATTCATAATTTTAGGCTGAAGATTTCTGGCAAAAAAGAACCTTCGAGCGAAAACAGAGCTTAAAAGATGAGCATATCCAGCGTCGCGATTAAAAGACCCATAGCCGTAATAATGTTTTTCTTGGCAGTAATATTGATGGGTATAGTCTCTTTATTTTACCTGCCTGTAGAACTTTATCCGAATGTTAGCTTCCATAACATAAGCATAATCATAATAATCCGTGGCGGGATCCCCCCGACTGAAGTCGAAAGCCTTGTTACAAAACCGATTGAAGAGGCTATCAGCACGGTCAGTCACCTTAAACAGCTTCTGAGCGTGTCTAAAGAAGGAGAAGCTACTATTGTCCTTAGTTTTGAGCCAGGAACGAATATGGATTTTGCGGCCCTTGAGGTCAGAGAAAAATTCGCCAGAGTGAAGAATAAGCTTCCTAAAGAGGCAGAAAAACCCATCATAGCACAGTTTAAGCAGACAGATACACCCATTATGATCCTTGCCGTTACCAGCACAAAAAGAACCACTGAGAGCATACGAAAAATAGTGGATGAAACTATAAAAGAAAGGATAAAAAGAATATCCGGAGTGGCTAACGTAGAGGTCTCTGGCGGAAGAGAAAGAAAAATATTGGTTGAAATCGACAAGCGCAAGATATACAAAAACCGGCTAGCCATTGAGAGGGTAATTAGCATCCTTAGTGCAAACAATATAGATCTCATGTCAGGGGATATTGAAGAGGGAAAAAATAAATACATAATTCGCACAATAGGTTCTTTTAAGACAGTTGATGATATAAAGAATATAGCTGTCGCAACTACTCCATCAGGTTCTGTTTTAAGGCTAAAAGAGATAGCGAGGGTCGAGGACTCGTATTTAGAGCCCAAGACCTATGCCAGAATGAATATAAGACCGGTTGTTTCCTTATATGTTCAGAAAGAATCAACCGCAAATACCATAAAGGTCTCAATGGATGTAGAGGAGGGGGTAGAGCGGCTTAGGCAAATTGTTCCAAAGGATATGCGCATTATAATCACTGGCAGTAGATCTAGATTTATAAAAACAGCAATAAACAATTTAAAAATATCACTTTTTAGAGGAGCGCTTTTAATCATATTTATATTAGCCCTTTTTATGGGCCATATACCGAGTAAGGGGCTTCCGCTACTTCTGTTTTTAATTGCACTATTCTTTGTCATTGCGGCGCCCGTTTTCATGTTGTATCCTCTGTTCTTCATTATTATTGGTATTGTTATTTTTAAGAAAGACCTAAGGGCTATACTGATCGTAACTCTATCTATTCCTATGTCTCTCGTAATTACGTTTGGTCTCATGCAGTTATGTAATTTGACATTACCAGCCTCCGTTTTAAACCTGACAATAAATTTTATCACGATGTTCGGATTAGCCCTGGGTGTCGGCATGCTTGTAGATAATTCAGTCGTTGTTTTTGAAAATATATTAAGAAAATCTGAAGAAGGTCTAGACAGATTTGACTCGGCCCTTCAGGGCTCGACTGAAATGAATAGGGTAATAATTGCATCTACTCTCACGACTGTAATCGTGTTCCTGCCCATGGTCTTCTTAAAAAGCGAAATGAGTCTTTTGTACGGAGGCGTTGCCTGGACAGTTACTTTTTCGCTTATCGTATCCCTTTTTGTTGCACTTGCCATAGTTCCGCTCATGGCTTCAAGGATAAAGATTGCCACCGGAAAGTATGCAGTTTTGATTCTCGCCCCGCTCTATAAATATCAAAAGAAGATGTTGTTCTGGATAATGAGAAGAAGGAGAATGGTGCTTTCTCTTGTGATGCTGTTTTTTTTCGCAACACTATTTATTTATACAAAACTCGGAAAAGAGTATATGGGGACGACAGAACAAAACAAGTTTACGGTTTTCGTGGAGCTTCCAACCGGCGCCAAGCTCGACGTTAGTGACAAAATCATAAGAAGGGTAGAGGAATATCTCAAAGATATCCCAGAGGTAAAGACTTATTCAAGCAGGGTCGAGGCGTGGTCCAGTAAAATTTATGTTGAATTGGTTGGTTTAAAAAAGAGAAAAAGATCTATGAAAGAGGTTATTGAAGGCTTAAGGCCAAAAACAGACAGGTTGCGGCCCGCTTTTATATATTACGAAGAAGAACAGGAAGTAGGTAGTAAGGAGATAATACTTGATCTTTTTGGATATGATTACGATACCTTAAGAGAGCTTGCTATTTCCATGGCCACGCGCATGAACAGCGTAAAGGGTTTTACCGATACAAAGATAAGGATGAGAGAAGGCAGACCCGAACTTGGTCTTAAAGTGGATAAGCAAAAGGCAGGCATGTATGATTTGTCCACCAGGGGGATTGCCGACTCAGTTCATGCGCAGATGAGAGGACTTAGGGCGACGCTTTTCCATAGCCGATCCAGCGAAGTTGAGACCATAGCTAGGCTTGACGAAAAGTTCAGAAAAACATTTAAAGATGTGCACAAGCTTGTATTTATACAAGAGGATGGAACGAGGGTATTTCTTGACCAGGTTGCAGATTTTAAATACGGATTGGGACCAAGCGAGATATGGAGAAAGGGCAGATCGCGAATGATTCAAGTAAGTTCCAACGTAGGAACGCATTCACTGAGTAAGGCGGCTATGCTAGTAGAAGAGGCGCTTAAAGATATTAAATTTCCTGAAAGCTATTACTACAAATTCGGCGGGGATTATCCGTCTCTTTTACGTAATCAGAAGGAATTTCAATTTCTTATATGGGTTATCCTAATTTTGATTTATCTGGTGCTTGCATCAATTTTTGAGTCATACTACCAGCCTTTGATAATAATGGCCACGGTTCTTTTTGCGGCTATTGGCGCTATTTTTAGCCTCTATTTGACAGATACACCGATAGGTATGGGAGCGCTCATTGGTATGATGATGTTATCAGGAATTGTTGTCAATAACGGAATAATACTGGTAGATCACATCAATTTATTGAGGAAAGAGACTAAGAATATTTATAGGATTCTAGTCAGGGTTTCGCAGGAAAGATTACGCCCAGTTCTTATGACGTCTGTTACGACGATTATTGCCCTTGTTCCGATGGCTTTTGATCTTTCTGAGGGGTCTAACCTGTGGAGACCTCTAGCTTTAACCGTAATCGGAGGCCTTGTGGTTGCTACGCCGCTTACACTGCTTTTAACATCAAATATTTATCTTGCCTGCGAGCAAGTGAAAAGATTTGCAGCGGAGAGAATTGTTAAAAAACTTATCCGAAGATAAAAACAGCTACGCCCAATACAGTGGAATAATTTCCTTCAGGGCCTATTACCGCTGACTGAGTTACGTTTGAGGTACGGACAATAGCGTCACTTATCCGGATCTCTTTTTTCCTTTCATCCCATGTTTTACCTTCGCTTATTTCTATACCTAGCGTTGAGGCAAGCATGCTTACCGCAAGTTCTTCAGCAAAATCCCCAGCTACCTTTTCAGATTGCCCGTAAGTATGGTGTTCGCTCAAGTAACCGTAGGCGTTCGGATCTGACGGCATGGCACAGCCTATAGAAGCAGCTATAAGGCGATGAGGTTCATTTGAGGAACATCTGGCCATGACAACAAAGGTGAGCATGCCGGGAACTATTTCTTTCAAGCCCTCATTTCTGGACGCCACTTTACATTCAGGCGGAAGAATGCTGGAGACGTTTACAAGATTACATTTTTCAATTCCGGCGTCTCTGAGGGCAAGCTCAAAACTTCTAAGCTCGGTTTTATGAGTCCCCACCCCTTTAGTAAAGAATATTCTTTTTGGAACCAAAAGTTTTTTGCGTGATCTAAATAACATGTTTATCCTCCCGCGTTTATGAATCGGATATGTATCCTAAAAGTCTATATATCAGTTTTGCTGCTAGGTAATCGGGTGCTATAAAACCACTTATAGGAGCAAGTTCTACAACGTCAAAACCAATTATTTTTTTTCTTTCTGAAACCTCTCTCAAAATATCTAATACCTCTTTCCAATACATACCGCCGGGTTCTGGTGTGCCCACCGATGGCATGCAAGCAGGATCAAATACATCGAGGTCAAGAGTAAGATATACATTATTGGTTAATGAATCAATAACCTTTTTTTTCCAATCACTTTTGCTTCGCATGTCATAGATGCTTAAAGATGTGAGGTGTCGGGGTTTGTTCTTGAGAAACTCCCATTCTTCTTTGCATAAACTCCTTGTTCCGAGCTGAGTGAGAGAGCAGTATTCCAAGAAACGCCGCGCTACGCAGGCGTGATTATAATTTGATCCTTCATGGCGGTCTCTGAGATCATAGTGCGCATCTAATTGCAGGACTGAGATATCAGTGAAATAATTACTTGCTGCCTGGACGCCTCCTATACTTATGGAGTGTTCCCCACCAATACAAACGGGAATCTTACCTTTTCTAAGGTTTATTTCAACTTCATTCCTTACGATCTTCACTGCTTTATCAACCGTTAATTGTGAGAGGCGAAGGGGGCTTTTTGTGTGGATCCCTATCCTAAAGGTTTCAGTCTTTAATTCGTCGTCAAAAAGTTCCATATAGTCAGAGGCTTCAAGAATAGCAGCTGGGCCTTTCTGCGTACCTTTTTGGTAGGTGACAGTGCCTTCGTAGGGACAGGGTATAATTACAGCCTTGGAGCGTTCAAAGCCAGAGTATTCTTTTTTTAATTCACTAGATGCAAAATTTTTTTTCATAATCAGACTAATGATATCATTATTTGTTTATAATTACAAGTTTCTACAGGAAAATATATATAGTTTACCATATATACAGAGCGTGATATAATAGATCTCTATGAAAAATAATTTTATATATAAAGTTGTGATACTCGGAATACTTGTATTCATTGCAGGGGCCTGCGGACGCTTCATGGGGTTCGATATCCGCCAGATCCTGGCCTTATCAACCTTCGTGGCTTCGATACTCGGAGCCTTTTTCTTTTGGAATTTCCGCCTAAGCTTTGCCTTCTTGGGATGCAGCATTCTTCTTTTAACTAGAATTATGACACTTGACGAATTTATACAGTATTCATCACTCGAAATTATATTTTTCCTAATAGGCATGATGATTTTTGCCGGTTTCCTAAAGGAAGTCGGTTTTTTTGCATGGATTCTTTCAAGAACAATTATTGTCAAAAACCTGACTGCTAGAAAGTTCATGCTGTTGCTTGTACTTACTTCAGCTTTTCTTGCATGTCTCATTGATGAGGTTTCTTCAATAGTTTTTATGGTGATGCTGATTTTCGAGTTGAGCGACTATTTTGAAGTAAAACCCCAGCCTTTTATTATTGCCTCGGTTTTCGCCACCAATATTGGGTCTGCCGGTACTGTAATAGGTAACCCAATTGGAATTCTTATTGCCACGAAGGCCTCGCTTACCTTTGAAGATTTCTTGGTACATGCATTTCCGCTAATGCTTTTAAGTCTTTTTATACTTTTAGGAATTCTCCTTTTTCTATTCAGAAAGCCGTTAAAGGAATTGGATAAAAAAATGAAATTGTATGGGGCTAACGAATATCTGGTTAGACTCTTAAAAGTTCCGCCTGAAAAAAAGCTGCGAATAGGTCTTGTATTTTTTGTTATTACAATTCTACTGATTGCACTTCACCA
>JABMRN010000021.1 GCA_013202515.1 Candidatus Omnitrophota bacterium
CACCTTCTCCGTGGACTTTGTTACATAAAAACCATCGCATGTATCAGCGAATCCATCTAAGTGAATACATACTGTAAACGCTATAGACGTTATTAATAAGATAGCTGCCCTGGTAAGCGCTGGCAAAAAGGCAAATAGAAAAGCGACTAGCGCTAATGCAAGCCCCAAGAAGAGTCCTACTAAAGGAAAATATAAAAGAGCTTTGCCAAAGTCATTCTTTTTAAGTTCCTGGTCAATCTTGATAGGCAAAATTGTTAGAAATTGTAATGCAATCAATAAGTGTTTCATGTCTTCTCTGGAACCGACGCGCTTTGAAAAGTTGCCATCTCGGTTAAAATCTTTATAGACGCTTCGATAATCGTTATGCCCAACGCTGCACCCGTCCCTTCCCCTAGCCGCAGATTAAACTCCAGTAGTGGTTTTAGCCCTATGTAGTCATGTATAACACGATGTCCTTTCTCTGCAGAAGAATGCGCCGATATCATATAATCTTTTACGCTTGGCTCTAGTTGGTACGCAATAAGCGCAGCAGCTCCCGAAATAAAACCATCGATAACTACTGGGACGCGTCGAGATGAAGCTGCTAAAATCAACCCTACAATCCCTCCTATCTCAAATCCACCAACCTTGGCAAGAACATCTAGAGCATCCTTTGAGTCTGGACAATTAACCTCAATCGACTTTTTGATTGTTCGAATCTTGTTTGCTAAGGAATTATCGGTAATTCCCGTGCCTCGCCCTGTAACATTTTCAACCGCCTCTTTGGTAATAACGCTTGTTATCGCGCTAGACGGAGTAGTATTTCCAATGCCCATGTCACCCGTGCCGACGATATCGATACCGTTAGAGAACTCATCCTCGAACGCCTCAATACCTCCCTCTATCGACCTAACAGCCTCTTCCTTCGTCATAGCGGGGCCTTTTGCCATATTCTTTGTACCATAAGCAACCTTCTTTACCTTCAAACTGCTACTATTAACATTTAAGTCTTGCGCTACTCCCATGTCCACAACAATGACTCTGGCGCCCACATGCCCAGCAAGTACATTGATCCCTGCACCGCCATTTATGAAATTCAGCACCATCTGTGGCGTAACCTCTTTCGGGAAAGCGCTCACTCCTTCTTCGGCAACTCCATGATCGCCAGCCATGGTAAATATAACTTTATTTTGCATCTTAGGATATTGGTCTTTGGTGATATCCACTACTTGTCTGGCGATATCTTCTAATATTCCAAGACTCCCTTGTGGTTTCGTGAGAGAATCAAGTCGTTTTTGAGTTGATTCATCAAGACTATAGTCTATTTTTTCAATTTTTTTTAACGTGTTCATCAAAAGATCCATCGACACACTCCTTTATTCATTTAATTTTTAAAGGTATTCCAACCTGAAGTACGTATACACTGTCCGCGTAGCGGGACAGGATCTGATTTGCGACACCTATAAGATCACTAAAATCTCGCGCCAAACAATTATCTGGAACTATGCTGCAACCCACATCATTCGACACCACTATTGAGACAAATTTCTTCTTTAATAGTGATTTCGTTAAGCTCTCTACTTTTTCCATGATAATTTTCTTATTTGCAACCTCACATAACAGATTCGATACAAGTAGTCCCATACAATCAATGATTACAGCATCATAGCCATTCTTAAACTTATTCGCGGCAGATTCTATTCGAACAGGCTCCTCTACCACCATCCAACTCTTAGGTCTTGATTTCTTGTGCATCATTACCCTTTTTTTCATTTCATCATCCTGAGGAATGCAGGTAGCGATAAAACCAATTTTTTTGCCTATTTCTTTCGCTAAATTTTGAGCAAATTTGCTTTTTCCACTACGCGAACCACCTACTACAAAAATAATCTTCCCCATACTTCCCCCTATACGATACGACGTTTAGCTTAAGAGCGCAAAGCGCACCTTTTTTAGAAATAAAAAAGTTCACAGCTGCAGCATCTTGCTCTACATCCCAAAAACGATTTAGATTCCACCCCAATAACTTCAAAATAATTATCCTATTTGGTCCACCGTGACTGATGATAGCAATAGTTTTATTCGGGTTACCAGAAGCGATTTCATTAAAACACATTACAACTCTCTTCGAGAGATCAAATAAGCTTTCGCCCCCAGGTATCTTCGAATCGCTAGGACTCTCAAGCCATTTTCTGTATACTCGAGGGTATTTGATTAGAACCTGTTCATAAGTTAATCCCGCAAAGTTGCCAAAATCAATTTCGCGCAACCCTTTTCTTTTAATTGTTTTCCTTTTAGGAAAGATGATATCCGCGGTTTGGCTAGCCCTCTTTAAGTCACTAGAATAAATTTTGTCAACATCCGCTTGCTCTAGTCGCAATTGAATATTGCGAGCTTGTTTTATGCCATTTGAGTTAAGTTGCGCATCCTCATGACCACAATATTTTTTTTGCACCACATAATCTGTTTCGCAGTGCCTAATAAGTATCAACTTTTTCACATTACCTCGCCAACAAAAAAACCCCGAACAGAACATTAAAATGTACATTCGGGGTTGCACCCTGGTTTACTTCACCCAGATCGTTGTTGCCTAAAGCACCTACCGAGCTGATAAGCAACTTCCATACAGGCAGGTCTTCTGACTGCTACATCACCCTACTCATCTCTGCCTTCCCAGCTATGCCAGTGGCATTATTGAGATTTTCGTCCGTAGCTACAGCGGCGGGGCCGTGTTCTTTGTAAGACACTTCCCTATTAAGCTATTGCACCTGTATAATTTTCAAACTTTCAAAAATCTAGAATCTATTCTATCAAATATACGCGCTATGTCAATATCTTTTATTGATGCACACTGGCATGCCCCGCGCAAATATATGGTTAGCTTTCAATGCCGCACCTAGCCCTTGTGCCCCTTGCGTAAGGATGCCTAATCTCTTTCATCTCTGTAATGAGATCTGCTAAGCCCAATATCTTTTTTGGCGCATGCCTACCTGTAATTACTACTTCGACATTCCTTGGACGCTTTTTAATGATTTTAACTACATCACCAACCGATACAAGATTTAAGTGTGTCGCGACATTAAGCTCGTCCAATATCACAAGATCATATTTTTTGCTATTGAAAATTTGCGCCACTCTCGAGAGTCCCTTCTCGGCTAGCAATAGATCTTTATTTCTAGCTTTTTTGCTTATGAAACAGCCTCTTCCAAACTGCTCTATCCTTATATTTTTTCTATGTTTTTTAAGAGCTTTGACTTCACTATAGCATCCCTTTTTAATAAACTGTCCAATGTAAACTTTTAAACCTGCACCAGATGCCCTTAAAGCAAGACCTAAAGCTGCAGTAGTCTTTCCCTTGCCCTTTCCCGTGTAAACATGTATATAGCCACGCTTTAATCTCATATTAATACCTTATGATAATAGGCTTTTTCCTGCCAAGGTCAATAACATAACAATTAATCCCGCTATCGCGACGCCACAAACAATGGCTGGAAATGCATATCTAAATCTAATTTTAAACAATGTTGCTGCGATGCAACCAGTCCACGCCCCAGTTATTGGAAGCGGAATTGCAACAAAAAGTATGAGCCCTATGGCTTCGAACCGTTCTACCAAGGAGGCCTTTCTTTTGGTCCTTTCAAAAAGCCAGTCAAAGAATCTTTTCCACAACGGAAATCTGCGCAAGGCATTAGAGACCGGCTCGAACAAAAACAAAAGAGGCATAATTGGAAGCACGTTTCCTATGAATGCAACGCAATAAGCCTTTAAAGGAGTAAAGCCAAACGCGATAGCCGCAGGTATTGCCCCTCTTAGCTCAGATATTGGAAGGGCACCCAATATAAGAACGATACTTTCTTTAGACAAGCCTTTTAATAATGAGATTATATGTTCAACCATAGCTTATTCAAAAAATTAACGCTTCCAACCATCTTTTCCTATAAGCGGCACAAACACGCAACCGCATATCTGGCTTGTTTCGACAGTTCCGTCTTTTTTTCTGATGACTGTTAGAACCTGACTAAACTGCGAACCCACAGGTATCACAAGCCTTCCGCCTACCTTTAACTGCTCAATCAAAGAGCTTGGAACTCCTGGAGCGCCGCATGTTACAATTATTCCATCATAGGGAGATGCCGTTTTGTAGCCTAATGTACCATCACCTGTAACGACATCTACGTTTTTGTAACCCACTTGCTTTAGCGTGCTTTCGCATTTTTTGGCAAGAAGCTCTATTCTTTCAACTGTGTACACAGACGAGGCTATTTCCGCGATAATGGCTGCCTGATACCCACTTCCCGCGCCTATTTCCAGTATTTTTTCTCCGCCTTTTAGCTCGAGACGTTCGGTCATTAACGCCACCATGTAAGGCTGCGATATGGTCTGACCATTCCCTATTGGTAACGGGTGATCATTGTAAGCGGAGTCAATATGTTCTGGGCTTACAAAAAGATGGCGTGGTACTTTTCTAAACGACGCGAGAACACGTTCGTCGCTGATGCCGCGCGGGATCAACTGTTCTTCCACCATACAATTGCGAAGTAGCGAAAGGCTCTCCTCTTGCATTACTATTTCTTCTTCCTAATTGTTGCGGCTAAAATAGGACTTCACAAAGAGAAATATGAATCTGATCGAATCCTTTACAGGGTGTATTTCGCTTTTTTCGCCGCTATATATGGTTTTCACGGGTAAGGACGCTATTTTAAACCCTTTACGGGAAGCCTTGATAAGCATTTCAGATTCTGTATCGTACTTTGACGAAGTTAGATCAAGCCGCTCTAGCGCGCTTCTCCTGAGCAGCCTGAATCCGCACTGGGTATCAGGTATGCGCTGTTTGCATATGCTTGAGATTAAAAAAGAAGTAAGCTTGTTGGTAAGGAGCCTCGAGAGCGGCATATTTTTCGTATAGCCCATTCGATTGCCTATCACAAGGTCATCGTTATACCTGTCAGCATGAACTAAGAATTTGTCAACTTCCTCTGGCTGATGCTGGCCGTCACCGTCCATTATGATAATAACCTCGTAATTAGTCGTACTTAGGATATAGCCAAAACCTTCCTTGATAGATGCGCCCTTGCCCAAATTCTTTCCGTGGCTAATTACTACGGCACCCTCACGAGCCGCTGCTTTCGCGGTATCATCTGTAGAGCCATCATCTACCACCAAGACATCGTAACCTTTTGTCTTTATGCTTCTAACGATACCGCTTATTGTTTTAGACTCATTATATGAGGGAATCAGCACGCATACTTTCATGTTTCATTCCAAACATTTCTAAAAACATACCATTGGTCAGGATATTTTTTAATATATCGCTCAATCACGCTGACATAGCTTTTGATAATCTCACGCTTATCGCGCTCTTCATTGCCAGTTAGTGCATGATTTATTGGGCTTTCGATTACAAAGCGAAATTTGTCAGATTTCTCCCTTAACATAAAAACAGGTAGAATGGGAGCACCCGTTCGTACAAAGAACACGGCAGGACCCTTAGGTAGCAGCGTTTCTTTGCCTAAAAATTCTATCTTTTCCCCTTTTTCAGAAAAATCTCTGTCACCTAAAATTGCCAATGCCTTATTCTTCCTCAAAACCTGAAAACACTGTTTTAATTTTACCCCAATCGGTATTGTTTGTACCCCTTTCGATGCCCGTTGTTTTATAAAAAAATCGTTTACTTTCTTATCTACGTGATCAAGCGCAATTGCATAGAGCGGAAAATCTATGTGCGGAAAACCCATGCTCAGTGAAAAAACTGCACCTGCCAGCTCCCAGTTGCCTATGTGAGAGGAAAGCATTATTGCGCCCTTCTTGTGCCTCAGAGCCTCTTTGACATTCTCAAGGCCTTCAATAGCGACATTGCTATGTATGTAGCCTTGATCTATCTTTTTAAACCTTAGAAAATCGACAAGGTATTTACCGAAATTTATAAAACACATTCTTGCGCAATGTCTAGCGAACTCATCTTTCGATGGGTTATTCAACACTACTTTGATGTTGGCTATTAAAGCATTTTTGTCTTTTTTGGAAAAAAGGAAATAAGCGTTTGCAATGAAAGTTGCTATAGCATAACCGACTTTTAGCGGCAGATTAAGCAGCAAAAACTGCGCAATCTTATATAGATAAAACATAGACCCTCAGGAAATACTGTTTAATATGGTACTCGCTATCGCATCTGCGCTATCTGGTTTTGCATAACTTCTTGCCTTACGACATAATTCATTTAATTTACCGCGGTTATATAGGAGCTCCTCAACGATTATGCCTGTGTTTGATGGTTGTTCGATTTTGACAGCAACATTATTGGCCAAAAGATAGTCTGTGTTCATTTGTTCCTGGCCCGGAATGGGCTTAATTATGCAAATTGGTAGTCCTTTTGCGAAAGCCTCGGCAATCGTGATCCCGCCCGGCTTAGAAATCAAAATTGTAGCTATCTCCATAAGATCCGCTACAAAATCCACATATGAATAGACAATAAGTTTTTTACGGCTTTTCTTTATCTGCTTATTGAACCATCTATGCATGGCCTTATTATTACCTACTACAACAATTACTTGGAAATCGGTTTTTGTCCTTAAAAGGGACGTAAAAGCCTCTTTGAGCGGGCCCACCCCTTGGCTTCCGCCCATGAGCAGCACAACAGGCTTGGATGCATCAAGACCCAAAGTGCGGAAAATATGAGCTTTGTCTTTGGAGTCATTAAACATTGAGTCTATGGGTATGCCGGTATCCATTATTCTGTCCGACAGAATACCGTTACTCGTAAGCTTAGTAGCTATTTCTTTCGACGGCACGAAATATGCATCAACGTTGTCGTATATCCAATATGCATGCGGCGCGTAATCTGTCAATACGCCAAACAGCGGCAGTTGGAGATTTTGTTTTTTTTTGTAATCGGCTACCATGCCACACGGAAAAGCTTGAGTGCATACAACTGCGTGAGGAGAAAAGGAGTTAATTAAATTTGACAATTTTTCAGCATTATGCTTATGAATGCCATCTCTGAGCCGCTGTGTTTTTTTTACGATTTCCGGATTATCGTATAAATAGCCCCAAAACTCGGGCTTTCGCCTTATTACGCTCATATATGTTGTATTAATGATCTTTTCAAGCACTGGATTTGTGTAGTTGAAGGAATTGACATTCATCGTTTCTACATTAGCGCTTCGTTGATGCAGGGCCTTCTCTATAGCAAGGCTAGCCTTGTGGTGCCCAGAATTGTTCGATATGTACATTAAGAGGATTTTCTTTTTCACTTTTACTTAAGTTTCCATCTCTAGAACATGTTTTATTCTCTTTATAGCTTCCCTAAGCGCTTTTTCGTTTTCAACTAGCGCAAATCTAACATAGCCCTCACCGTATTCACCGAATCCAGTGCCTGGGGCCACTACCACCCCTGCTTCACGAATAAGAAATGCAGCAAATTCCATAGAAGTAAGTGCGCTATATTTATTAGGAATACGTGCCCAAACGTAGAAGGTAGCTTTTGGCTTCGGTATATCCCAGCCTACCTTCTCTAAGCCGCTTAAGAGAACATCTCTTCTTTTCTTATACACCTCTACCATTTTCTTAACACAATCCTGGGGCCCTGTCAGTGCCTTTATGGCTGCGTATTGAATCGGCTTAAATAATCCAAAGTCGATGTAGCTTTTTGTTTTTGCTAACGATTTTAGGATATTTCTGTTTCCAACGGCAAAACCAATGCGCCAGCCTGCCATATTGTAGGATTTTGAACAGGTATGAAATTCAATGCATGCTTCTTTTGCACCGCGAACTTCAAGGATGCTTGGCGCCCTATAACCGTCGAAAACTATATCGGAGTAAGCATTGTCATGGCCAACGATTATATTTTTTCCTTTAGCCCAGCGAACAACATCTTTGAAAAATTCAATATTAGCTACTGCGGTAGTTGGGTTGTGTGGATAGCTCAAGAAGATTAGCTTTGTTCGCCTAATGATATCAGCTGGGATTTTCCCTAAATCAGGCAGATATCCCTTTTTTTCTGATAGGGGAATATTGTGCAATATGCCGCCTGCCATTATAACCCCATTAAAATGAACCGGATAGGCAGGTGACGGTACTAGCGCAACGTCTTCATTGTTTAGAAAAGCAAGAGAAAGGTGTGCAATGCCTTCTTTTGAGCCTATCAGCGGCAATGTTTCAGTTTCGGGTTCAAGGGTAACTTGGAATCTTTTATGGTACCACTTCGCTATTGCCTTTCTTAGTTCTATTTCAGAACAATCCATAGGCCTAGAATATCTATGATTTTCGGCCCGCCTTGCCTGACGAGCAAGCTCATTAACGATATGCGGAGCAGTAGGCTGATCGGGATTGCCCATGCCTAAATCAATTATCTTCTTACCTTTTCTTTGTTCCTCAAGTTTCAGCTTGTCAATAATAGTAAATAGGTAAAGCGGTAATCGTTTCATTCTATTTGCTTCTTGCATGTATTTGACTCCTATGTTTGATTTTGAAATTTATCTTATTAAAGTGCCATTATGCTGAATGAAGCGCTTTTCCACCTACACCATAGGCGGCTTCCATGACGGCCTCACTCATTGTCGGATGGGCGTGCATCGTTCCTGCGACATCCTCGGCTGTAAGGCCTTTCTTGATCGCAAGCGTCATTTCAGCAATGAGCTCTGTGGCACCTTCTCCAACTAAAGCGGCTCCTATTATCCTATTAGTCTTAACATCAGCTATTAATTTTACAAAACCGTCTGTTTTTCCAAGCGCATGAGCCTTCCCAAGCGACCTTAAGTGAAAACGTGACACTGCGACATTCATGCCTTTTGCGTTAGCTTGATTTTCAGTTACACCCGCGAATGCAATGTCAGGATCTGAGAAAACGCAATCCGGAACTGCACTGTAGTCTGCAGGTACTTTATCTCCGCATATGTTTAGAGCAGCAATCACGCCCTCGTACATTGCGGCATGCGCTAGCATTGGCTCGCCAATGCAATCGCCTATTGCGTATACATTGTCTATATCGGTTTTAAGGTTCTTATCTACCCTGATACCCTTTTCGTTGCACTTTATTCCAAGCTCTTCAATGCCGATGCCTGACACATTAGGTTTTCTTCCTGCACATAAAAGGACTTTGTCAGCAGAAAAACTCCGACCACCTGAGGACCTGAGGTATACTTTTGAAGAATCCGTAGTTATCGCTTCTTCGATACTCTGCCCGGTTGCTACATCTATGCCCCTTTTTTTGAACGCTGTCTCAAGGCACTTTGATATCTCATCGTCTCTCTTAGGAAGCAGGCTACCTTCTACTTCAACGATCGTCACATGGGAACCAAATGCATTAAATGCACTAGCCATTTCACAGCCGATAGAGCCACCGCCAACAATAAGCATGTTCTTCGGAACAGAGCCTAGATCAAGGGCATCTTTTGCAGTAATCACTCTCTTTTTGTCAGGCGCAATATTTGGTATAACAGCTTCGCTCGAACCAGTAGCAATAATGATGCTCTTTGCCTTTATAAGTTCCTTCTTTTTTGGCCCACCTTGAGTAGGAAATACCGCCAGGCTATCTTTATCTAAAAGCTCACCCCTACCAGAAATGGTTTCAACGCCTCTAGATCGAAGTAAGTGAGAAATGCCCCCCCTGAGCTTATTCACTGTGTCGTTTTTTCTCTGAACGAGTGCTCTAATATCAAAGTGTACATCCTGTACGTCTATACCAAATTGCTTCCCCTGAGCTATCTCGGAAATGGTTCTAGCGGCTTTAGAAAATGTTTTCGTTGGAATACATCCGTGATTAAGGCATGTACCACCTAAATCTGCCTGTTCGATCAAGCAGGCCTTCTTTCCAAGCCTTGATGCATATAGTGCGGCTACATACCCACCTGGTCCTGCACCTAGTATCGCAATGTCATATGTTTTCATTGCAAAACCGACCTTAATGAATGTTTAGTTTTTTCTGCTGATAATTTAAGGGCTTTGCTTTCTCCCTCTTCCAGCTCCAGCTGAACAATTTCGAGAATACCGGCTTTCCCAATGTGCGCTGGCACACCTAAAAAGCATCCGCTTATTCCATATTCACCTTCTAGAAGCGTTGAAACACAAAGAATGTTTCCTGAATCGTTACTTATGGCTCTTAGTATTTCAAGAACGCCTGCACTGGGTGAATAGCATGCGCTTCCCATCTTTAGGTTAGCAACTATTTCAGCCCCACGCTTTTTTGTTCTTTCAGTCAAACGTTGTATTGCCTCTTCATTCATTTTGTTGCGCAAAGGCTCTCCGTTAACGCTGGATTTTGAAACAACGGGAACCATCGTATCGCCATGACTTCCAAGTACATAGCACTCTACATCTCTTCGTGGTACAGAAAGTTCTTCCGCTATCAAGTTTGAAAACCTCGAAGCATCCAGCGTGCCGGCCATTCCAATAACCTTTTCTTTTGGAAAGGAACCTGATTTATAAATATAATGGCTTATGACATCTAGTGGATTTGTAACGACGATTATTATAGCGTCTTTGCAAAACGATTTAACGTTTTTAACGATTGTATCCATTATGGGGATATTCTTCGATATCAAATCTTCTCTTGACATGCCGGGCTTCCTTGGGAATCCCGCAGTTATAACAACAACATCGGAGTCTTCGATCTCCTTGTAATCAGTTGTTCCAGAAATAGATTTTTCATGGCCCATGATTGGCGCAGCATCAGAGATGTCTAGGGCCTTGCCATTGGCTAAACCCTCTACAACATCCACCAAGACAACATCGCCGATTCCGCTTTCAACTATACGCATCGCAAGCGTTGCCCCTACGTTGCCAGCACCTATTACAGAAATTTTCATCTTATTTTTTTATCCTTTTCACTATGGCGTCAGCCATTTCGCTTGTTCCGACAGCTGTAGGATCATTTCGATCAGGCTTTAAATCATAAGTAACAAATTTACCTTCCTTGATTACCGCTGCTACTGCTTTTTCTAAACGATCTGCTGCATCTCCCTCTCCTATGTGATGAAGCATAAGAACAGCCGATAATATCATAGCTGTAGGATTAACCTTGTTCTGGCCCTTGTATTTCGGGGCACTACCGTGTGTCGGCTCAAATAAGGCTATTTTATCACCCAAATTCGCGCCTGGGGCAACTCCAAGGCCACCCACAAGACCTGCACAAAGGTCGGATACAATGTCTCCGTAGAGATTGGGCAGAACAATTACATCGTACAATTCTGGTTTCTGGACAAGTTGCATGCACATATTGTCCACAATCCTATCTTCAAACTCAACGCGCCCCTCATAGCCTTTAGCCACATCTCTTGCCACCTCAAGAAAGAGGCCATCGGTATGCTTCATAATATTAGCCTTATGCACAGCTGTAACCTTGCGCCTATTGTTTTCCAAAGCGTAATCAAAGGCGAATTTGACAATGCGCTTAGATGCCCTGACAGATATCGGTTTTATGCTTATTGCAGAGTCTATAGAAATATTCTTTTTAGCATACTTCGAGATCACATCAATTAATTCCTTTGTCTCCCGCGAAGATTTTTCAAATTCAATACCTGCGTACAAGTCTTCTGTGTTTTCTCTCACGATTACTAGATCTATGTTTCTGTAGTTCGATTTTACACCTTCGTAAGATTTGCATGGCCTTAGACAAGCATATAAATCAAGCTTCTGTCTCATCGCCACATTTACACTTCTAAATCCTGAGCCAACCGGAGTCACGATCGGACCTTTTATGGCCACCCTGTTTTTACGTATAGAATCGAGAACAGCGTCTGACAAAGGTGTATTGTATTTCGCGATTACGTCGCTTCCTGCCTCTTGTCTGTCCCAAGAAACATCTACGCCTGTGGCCTCAACGCACCTAACCATTGCATCAGTAATTTCCGGACCGATACCGTCACCCGGTATAAGTGTTATTCTATGATTCAATTTTAAACCCCTTATGTTTTCGGAAATGCTCTACCACGCCTCCATCTTCAAGGATTTTCTTGATAATAAGGGGTAGCGATTTAATATCAATATTCAGCCCCTTGTTAACATTTTTTATAATATTCTTTTCCTCGTCAAGCTCTAGGATATCTCCGTCATCTATAAATTGAGTATTGCACTCTATTAGCATGAGCCCAATGTTAAAAGAATTCCTGTAAAAGATTCGAGCAAAACTTTTTGCAATAACAGCTTTAATCCCTAATGCTTTTAGCGCAAGTGGCGCCTGTTCTCTCGAGGAGCCGCAGCCGAAGTTTTCACCTGCTATAAGAAAATCCCCTTTTTTAACCTTTTTGTGAAATTCAGGATCAAGATCATTGAATACGTACTTTGCAAGATCTTTCGGGTCCCTGATCCTGAATTTATAACGTCCAGAAATAATGTAATCCGTGTTTATGTGATCACGGATCCTAAGCCTGTGGGCTAATCCGCGCGGGTGACCTAATTTCTTGTTCTTCATCTCTTTAATCTCTTTTTGTGAATTCTCGGATCTTGTATTTTGCCTTCTAAGCAAGATGCTGCAACGGTCGCTGGGCTTGCAAGGTAAATGTTTGCATTAGGATTACCCATTCTGCCTTTGAAGTTTCTATTTGCCGTAGAAATACAATTCTCCCCATCTGCAAGCACACCGTTATGTGTCCCAACGCAGGGACCGCAGCCCGGAACAACTACAGCAGCTCCAGAATCAATAAATATTCCGACGATGCCTTTCTTTAATGCCTTAAGATAAATATCCTTTGAAGCTGGTGCTACTATAAGTCGTACCTCGGGACGTATTTTTTTATTTTTCAATATCTTTGCTGCAATTTCGAGATCTTCTAAACGTCCATTCGTACAAGTTCCAATCACGCCCTGGTCGATCCTGACATCTGCTATCTCGTCAACCGAAGTAACGTTATCTACGGCATGGGGCATTGATATTTGCGGCAATAGATTTGTTACGTCATATTCTCTTATTGCTGAATAGCGAGCCCCCTCATCAGCGGAAACAGGATTTGGCTTTTTGTGAGAATGGGCCTTGACCCAATTAATAACCTTTGTATCCGCCTCCATAAGGCCACATTTGGCTCCCGCCTCAACTGCCATGTTTGTTATTGTAAATCTCTCCTCAACGCTAAGCTTCTTGATTACAGGTCCGTGAAATTCAATGGACTTATACGTTGCGCCATGCGAGCCTATGTCCTTTATGATGCTCAGGATAATATCTTTTGAATAAACTCCATCGGGAAGCTTTCCCGTCACGACAATCTTGATTGTCTCGGGAACCTTAAACCAATTTTTTCCGCTTGCAAGTGCAATAGCAAGATCCGTTGAGCCAACGCCAGTAGATAGCACATTTATAGCACCATAAGTGCACGTATGGGAATCTGCGCCCAAAACGAGGTCACCGCAGGTTACAAATCCCTGCTCTGGAATAAGCTGGTGGCATACGCCTTCACCAATATCAAATAGCTTGACCTTCTTAAGAGCAGCAAAATCTCTCATTATCTTGTGTATGGCCGAGACACCAATATTGGGGCTTGGGCTTGAATGATCAATCACCATTGCGAACTTTGCAGCATCAAAAACTTCATCTTGACGTAATTTGTTGAAGCTATCAATGATAATACTGCTCGTACCATCTTGACCAAAGCAAAAATCGATATCACAAATGGTTATGTCATTTGCTTTTAATTCAACACCCGAGTGATTTGATAGAATCTTTTCCGCTATTGTTTTAGCCATTCTTTTATCCTGTCCATTCCCTCATTAATCTTTTCAATATTAGTGGCAAAACTCAATCTTACATGATCATCAAATCCGAACGCTTCCCCGGGTATCACTGCCACAAGCTTCTCCTCCAGAAGATTTTTAGCGAACTCTTGTGCCTTAAAACCGGTCTTCTGTATATTGCAAAACACGTAGAATGCCCCAGATGGCTTTGTGTATGTTAAGGAAGGAATTTCATCGAGACGCTTAATCATGCAATTCCTTCGATTTTCAAATTCAGCACGCATATCATCGATGGCTTTCTTCGGAAGCTGCAACGCTCCTAAGGCTGCCTTTTGGCTTATCGATGTGGGGTTAGATGTTGAGTGGCTTTGCAAAATCGAAATTTCTTTTATAATTGACGAATCAGCGCCCAAATAACCTATCCTCCAACCAGTCATGGAATACGACTTCGATACCCCATTCACTGTTATAGTCTGTTTGTAAATACCGCCTCCTAAAGAACCAATGGAAACGTGCTTCTTTTCATCATATATTAGCTTTTCATAGATTTCATCGCTAATTACAAATATTTTATTCGATACCACAATTTCAGCGATTTCTTCAAGCTCTTTTAAACTATATGTTACACCCGCTGGATTTGACGGCGAGTTTAGAATGATCGCTTTTGTCTTCTTTGTAATAGCTTTTTTTAAAGCGCTGATAGGGACCTCGAAACCATCAGATTCTTTCGCTTTCACGACAACTGGTTTTGCGCCTGCCATTTTGATCATTTCGGGGTAACTGACCCAGTATGGAGCAATTAAAACAACTTCATCGGCCGGATTACACAAAACCTGAAATACGTTGTAGAGCGAGTGCTTTGCCCCACAAGAGACCACTATCTGATCCTGCGTATAATTAAGGCGGTTATCGCGCTTGAACTTAGCACAGATAATATCTTTAAGTTCTGCTATTCCACTTGAGGAGGTATATTTCGTAAAGCCCGTGTCTATAGCCTCTTTTGCGATCTTCTTGATTGGCTCAGGGGTATCAAAATCGGGCTCTCCCGCAGCGAAATTTATAACGTCCTTGCCTTCCGTCATCATTTTCTTAGCTAACGATGTAATGCTCAGCGTCGGTGAAGGCTCAATATCTCTCATTCGTTTGGCCACATTAAACACACTCCACCCCCTTGTTTATAGACTATTAATATATCATAATATTAGTATTGAATCAAGGGCAAATTTGGCGGCTTATATGAGGTTAGGCAGGTAAGAAGGTGCTCATCAACCTTCCTGTTGGATGGGAATAACTGCATGAGAGCGAGACTACATCTGGGTTCGACGTTGAAAGAATTTCTTGAAAAAGCTCTTTTTCTTTATCCGTTTTTCTTCTTGCTTGGCTTTTTCTCTTTTGACATCTTCAACAACCCTCTCTTCTTTTACTTCGGGTTTGATTGTAGGCGCAGGCTTTGGAGCCTGTTCCTTAGGTGTTCGCCTTTCTTCCTTAGCTAGAGTCGGCACTTTCTTTGCCTTTTTCTCCGAAGGCTTTAATGGCTTCGTATCCTTATCTTCGGCCACCTTTTCGGTTAACTCAAGCAACACTAACTTAGCACCGTCACCACGCCTAAAGCCCTTGGGCACAATTCGCGTGTAGCCACCTTTTCGGTTTGAAAAGAGAGGAGATATATCCTTAAAAAGCAATAACGTTGTTTCCCTGTCCCTTAGAACAGAAAACACTTGCCGCCTTGATGTGACGCTGTCAACCTTGGCTACGGTAATTAATTTCTCCGCAAGTCGCCTTGCTTCCTTGGCCTTAGCCAAAGTGGTTGTTATGCTCTGATGCCTAAAAAGGCTTTTAGCAATCATGCTAAGCGTTGCTTTTCTGTGAGCTGTTGACCTATTTAACCGAGTTCTTCTCTTATTATGTCTCATGGCAACCTATTTCATTTTTTTAAACTTTTTTTGTCTATTTTTATGCCCAGGTGAATTCCCATCCCAAGTAAAATTTTAGTTATTTCCGTCAAGGACTTCTTGCCGAAATTCCTATAC
>JABMRN010000284.1 GCA_013202515.1 Candidatus Omnitrophota bacterium
AGGATCCAGATTGTATGTTTTTAAATCAATGTCGCAGAATACCGGATGTGCCCCGCAATAAAGAATCGAGTTTGCAGTTGCTATAAAAGAAAAAGCGGTAGTTATCACTTCATCATTATTGCCTACACCTGAGGCTTCTAAAGCCAGGTGAAGAGCTGTTGTACCGCTTGATGTAGCAATGGCATATTTTGATCCAGTATATCGGGCAAATTCTCTCTCGAACATCTCCACCTTAGGCCCCTGCATAACCCAGCCGGATTGAAGCGTGTCTATTAACTCTTTCGCTTCTTTCTTGTCAAAATATGGTTTTGAAATCGGTATTTGTTTCATTGGACAAATTCCTTTTGCCACTTTATCGTTTTTAATAATCCCTCTTTTAGACTTACCTTTGGGGCATATCCTAACAGCCTCTTCGCCTTATCAATATTTGGGACCCTTAAATCAATATCAACCCCGATATGGGGCTTAAAACAGATCTTTGATTTTGAACCACTTAAGCTTACAACCATGCGTGCAAGATCTATGGTTTTCATGGCGGTCTTTTCGTTTCCGATGTTAAAAACATTACCCGCTGCCTTTTCATTAGTAAAACACTTAAACACCGCTTGAGTGAGATCATCTATATAGCACCAAGCCCTTACCTGGTTTCCTTTTCCGGTAACATGCAAGGAATCATTCTTAAGCGCTTTAGTGATAAATATCTGTATGGCGCCTTCACCTATCTGGCCGGGACCGTATATATTAAACGGCCTTATGGATACAAATGGGAGCTTCTTTTCCCAGTAATAACAATATGCAAGTTTTTCTGCTGCTAGTTTACTCAATGAATATGTCCAGCGTCTTTCGTTTATCCGGCCCTGAATTGTCTCATCCTCTTCTTTTAACCGATCGGCATGCGTTGCATAAACTTCACTTGTAGAAAAATTCAAGAATCGCTTGATGGGCTTTTCGCTTACAAGAGACAGTACGTTGTGGGCGCCTAATATGTTTGTCACCATCGTACTAACCGGCATCTCGTAATAAGAAGAAACCCCGGCAATAGCAGCAAGGTGTATAACTATGTCAATTTTTTTTGGAATGCTTTTCTTAAGGCGTTTTAAATCAAGGACATCGCCTTTTATAAAGGTGAGGTTTTTATGCTTTAAGAGGTTTTCTAAAACAGGGGAAAATCTTCGGCAATTATCGTAGATAATTACCTTGTTGTGTTCTACAAGTAATCCGGCAAGCGCACTTCCTATGAAGCCGCTGCCACCAGTCATGAAGATAGTTTTATTTTTTACGCTCATTTTGGCCATAGGGTTTTACTGTTAATCCCTGCTTACATTTAAGCTCGTTTGTCTTTTTTATTATTCTGGCAGGATTTCCACAGGCAACCTTTTCCTTTGGGATATCCCTTACGACAACAGAGCCTGCCCCAATAAGGGCGCCTTCCCCAATCACGATATAGGGTAACAGTGTGGAATTTGCCCCTATCTTGGCACCTCTTTTTACATGAGGGCCTTTAAGGCATTTCTTTACCTTCGGGCATTGGGGATGCAGGGCATTTGTAAATACAACGTTCGGACCTATCCAAGAAGCCTCTTCCAGGATGGAATATTCGGGTACGAACGCCTGGGAATGAATCCTAACACCGTCTTTTATCTCCACGTGGTGTTCTACGCAGGTTAAAGTCCCGATGCTGACATCATTCCCAATTTTGTTTTCTTCTCTTATAACAGTATTATGGCCAGTACAAAAATTATTGCCTATAGTATTCCCTGCGTATAGGATAGTGCCGGAACGTACGGTGCAGTTATCGCCTATGACTGTTTTTAGGTCCCCGTCCTTTTTTCCTTGCGGAGGACATCCTATGATAACGCTCTCACCTATATTTGCATTTTTACCTATTGAAACGTTTTTATAAATTTTCTTCATGGTTTTATTTTATCCCGATTTCTTTGCCCCCGCTTTTCAATGACTCATGAGCCGCGGTTAGAACCTTAACGACCCTTAAACCGTTTCTACCGTCGGTTTTGGGAGTCTTATTGTTAATTACGCAATCAACAAAATGTCTGCATTCTTGTTTTAACGGAGCGGTCATATCTATCTTTGGTATAAGAAGGTCTCCCGCCCTTAGCTTTATCTGAAATTCTCCAAATCCCTGCTCGGGATTGGCGCGCATGTATCTGTCAGCACCTTTATCATAAATTTTTATCCTGGCCTCACTGTCTACATCATCATATAGAATCATCTTTTTAGATCCCACGATGACTGTATCCCTTACCTTAAGCGGGTCTAGCCAACTTACATGAACATGCGCAACAATATTATCCGGATACAGCAAATGAACAAACGCCACATCCTCATGATTATCCTTTAAGAATGCCCCTCCCCATGCCCTTACTTTAAGAGGGGTTTCGCCAGTAATGAAATTTAGAATAGATATATCGTGAGGTGCAAGATTCCAAAGCGCATTTATATCTTCTCTTATTTTTCCGAGGTTAAGTCTCCTCGATGTAATATAATAGACTTTACCAAGTTCACCTGTCTCTACGGCCTCTCTTATTCTTATTACAGCCGGATTAAACTCAAAAGTGTGGCCAACCATGAGAATCTTGCCTTTCTTATCGGCAAGCTCAATAAGCTCTTCGGCCTCTGCGATACTGTAAGTCAGAGGCTTCTCAACCAAAACGTGTTTACCGGCTAATAACGCTTCTTTGGCCAGCTTATAATGGGTATCGGCCGGTGTTGCGATGACTATGGCATCTATATCTTTTGAATCTAAAAGATCCTTATAATCTTTGGTTGTTACCACACCTGGTAATTTTTTCTTAAAACGCTTTAACTTTGATTCATCAAGATCAGAGAGGGCCTTGATTTCGACTTCGTCAATTTCGGAAAAATCCCTGATTAAGTTAGGCCCCCAATACCCACAGCCTATTATTCCTAGTCTTAACATTTTCCTACCTCGCTGAATTTCTTGTTACTGCAAAATTCTTTCACCGTTTCAATAATATAATTAAGCTCGCTATTTTCAAGCTCCGGATAAACCGGAAGTACAAAGGTTGAGAGGCTTGAGTCCATTGATACAGGAAAATCATCTTCTTTATACCCCAGCGATTTATAACATTCCTGGGTATGAAGCGGTACCGGATAATAAACCCTTGACTCTATCCCCTTAGAAACAAGAAACTCTATGAATGAATCTCTTAATGCCTTGTTAACCTTAAGTGTGTACTGGTGGTAAACATGAACATTATAGAC
>JABMRN010000285.1 GCA_013202515.1 Candidatus Omnitrophota bacterium
AATAGCTGTTCTTTTACAACATGAGAAAAAATATCCAACTGTTTATTTAAGCCATCTTGGATATTATGAGGGCATATGTGTGCCAATATGTAAACTGATGAGCCGTCCCTCTTTTTCCCATGAGCAATACAGGCTGAACAAGATGATAGGTTATCTATAAATAATTCCTCATCATATTTTAATTCGACCACAGCCATTTCTCTTTCATCAATTTGTATTCTTTGATCACCTTGAACGCAACCTGTAATATCAGATTCGGGCTCTATCTCAGATGTCTTTTTAATACTTTTCTTATCAGCTGTACGAAATTTATAAAAACGCATTCTGTCTATAAGACCCTTTTGTCCAGCACCCGCCACCCCTGCCGCAGGAGGCGTGGCTGGGGCTATTGCAATCCTATCAAGTCCTTTGGGTGAATATATAAACGCGTATGGATTCCCACCCAGACCTTCTATCCATCCATCCGTCTCTGTAGATCTTACCAAAGTGAAATCTAATAACATTCTCCAGACATCTTTTGCTGTAACACCCTCATCTTCACTGAAACTTTTTCCTTCAAGCAAGATTTTCATATCTGCATCGTTTAATGAAACAACAACAAGTCCATCATTTGCAACAAGACGTTTCGCTGCTGAAATAAAGTCTTGAAGGAGCCATGGATAAGGTGCAAATATTGTAATTAAATTGCGACCCTCCTCCATGGCACGGTCTTTAAACTGTGTGAAATCCTCTCTTACAACCATTCGTCCTGTTTCTCTTGCTCTATCAACGAGTTCTTTTTCCCTCTCAAGACCTACAAAGTTTGAGCTTTGGAAATTATCAGATAATATCTGTCCAACTATTTCTACTTTTCGACCAGTGCTTGCTCCAAGATCAAACCCGCAAATAAAATCTTTAGCATCAAAGTAATCACATAAAAATCGAGTAAAAGATCTCACCTCAATAACTGAGCTTTCAACCTCTGATACATCATCCTCATCACCTATCGGCAACCGTATCGTAAACGTCGTGCCTTTACTCCTTCTTAGCATAACATCTACATATCCTTTTAATGCCATTAAGTAATGTCGAGAGCTTGATCTTATATCATCGGACAAGCTATCACTTCCTATGCCAGATAAAGAAAGATCTCTTGCTGACTTTTTAAAGGAATCGCTACTAAGTGCTTCATCTAATTTCTCCAAGACTGAAATCGTTCTTAGAGCCAGCTGACAAAGGATTGTTAAGCTTTGATCTGGGTCTTTCAACATGACAGAAGTTTCATTTGCATGAGTTCTTTTTAATTCGTCGTCTATTTTAGAAAGTTCTTCTATGGCATCGTATAAATGTTTCATCTCAGGAATTTTTCCCAAAAGGGCTTCTTCAGTTAACCGCTCTCCTCTATACTCAAGCCACCAAGAAGCTCTCTTTAATCCCTGTAGAGCATTACCTATGTTATGCGTAACTGTAATGCTTGATAATGCTAGCAAATATTTCTCTTCTTCTGTTAAGTGAGAGGCTTGGGAAAAGGAGTCTCGATATTCAAAAGAATCTCTTATTGTGCTTTCAGTAAACTGCCTAAACGATGGTTCTAATCTTGTATCCACATCCACATAAACATCTCTTCCATTTCCTGTACCCGCCACCTCTACCGCAGGAGTCGTGGTTTGAGTTCGGTCAGACACGGGAATATCTTCGGTTTTACCGATCTTACGCAAAACAACACCATATGAAACCTCAGGACTTCCCTTGACATTCGCCTTTAATGGCTTAACTTCATCTACATGAAATCCAACATCATTAAAAAATCTATTTATCTCATCTGCATTACTAAATAGGTTGGTTTTAACATGTTGAAGCAAAAGTAATCTTAACAGTGCACGAAACCTGCCTATATCATTTCTAATGCGAGTCAACAATAACTCATCAAAAGCCCTTTTGGCTGCTACAGAACTGGGGGGTTTTCTCTCAAGCAATCTTGCATAGCTCACTTTATCCATATAACCCGATTGAAACCTAGGGATTCCAAGTCTCTTACCGCCTCTAGCTAAAGATCCTGCTCTCAGTAAATGCCTTAGGACATTTTCACAATCACTTAATTTAGTTTTAAGAGGCCTGTCATCTACGCCAAAAGCCTCTACAAGAGTCTTCTCCTCAAATAGCGGAGAATTGGGATGGTGTAAAACGAGCACAGCTTTTCCTTCATTATCCAAAACCCTAAACATTTCTCTTGCTGCTTTTTCTTTATCTTCACCAACTAAATATGCAAATAAAAATGTAGAGACAATTAAATTTTGAGATGAAGAATCAAAAGGAAGATTAGCTGCATCAGCCCTCACAAAACTTTCCAAATTACCTTTTTTTCTTTCGGTTAGAGGTGCAATATCCACATTAATAATCGTACCTGAATCCATTATTTCGGAAACTTCGTTAGAAAATCTTCCACCGCTCGACCCTATATTTAGTGCACTTATTCCTTTCTTATTTGCACAATGCCCCCTTACGACTCCTAGTACAAATTCCCTGAAATTCCGTGATTCTTTAAGGATTATATTTTCACCACCTGATCTCCATAGGAGCTTACACATTTCTTTTACATATCCAGCATCTACAGTTTGGGATTGTTTGAAACCTATTCCCTCCACATCCACATAAACATCTCTTCCATTTCCTAATGGAATCGTCATATCTGGTTTTTTCTCTTTTCTTTCTAGATAAAACTTATACTGAAGATCTTTAACACCATTTCTGTATCTAGGCAGGTAATAAGCATTCTCTTTTTCGTCATATGTAATCTCATCAAACTCACATTCTGCAAATAGCGGGTCTTGTTCTTTGGTTATATCTATTTCAGCATGACTTAAGAATCTTCTAATCTTTGATATGAGAGTATATGGAGATATGCCGTTACGATACAGGGCATCTCCTATGATGGAGCTTATAACGGCAGAAGCAACTCTATTCCTGAAGGCTTTACCAGCAACTTTGATTGTTTCTCCATTTGACAATACTATCCCATTCTCAGAAGCCTCGTAAGATTCTTTATTCCAGAATCGTCGTTCTTCTTCCCCTAGCTGCTTTCTGAATCTCTTCAGCATTTCAGAAAAAGAAAGCAATGGATTTCTGCCTATGCTTCCACCGCCTCTTTGTTCGCAGGTTAATGCGCCGCAAACAGTAGCGCCTTCTGCTGCTTCCCTAGCGGTCATCCCTTTTGCAACTGCACAAGCTATGTAAGCACTGAAGCTGTCACCGGATCCTGTCCCATCCTCAAAATTAACATCGTTGACTATAGGGATATCTAATTCTGGAGTCTCGCCGAAAATACTATTTGGAGCAGTTTTAACCAAGCTTCCCTTTTCACCCATTTTTAGAAATACAGCAGGAGCACCTAATTCTTCCGTAAAGAATTCTAAATATGATCTTGCATCATTTTGTTCTGTAAATTTTACTGCTTCTGCCATGCTAGGTGTAATATAATCAACTTTTCTCATCGCATCTAATGCCCTACATTCTTTGCCATACACATCAACAACTGTATCCCATCCTATTTTAATGTTATTTGCTTTGTTTCTTACGTCATCAATTAAAGTTTCGATGTTATCCATAATTTTTGGATTAAGGGCTATGCCCCCCAAATGCAAGACCGAAGCATCGTTTAAAGCTTCGTTATCGAGAACATGATTGATATCTAAAAACTCATTGGCGCTGCCTAGCTCAATGTTGTATGCGGTATCCCCTGTATCCTTATTTGAAAAGATTAAGTTCCTCGATGTAGGAATGCCCCTTATTACGTTGATTCCACTTATACTCATACCTTTTTCTTCCATAAGCTTAATAATTGCTTTTCCGTTTTTATCATCTCCAACAGCTCCTATCAGGTGTACTTGTGCTCCTAATTCATGCAACACCATGGCAGAAGCAAAAGCCGGACCGCCGTAGGTTACCGTTAACCCTTCTCGCAACTCCTCGGATAAGCTACCCAAATAAGCATCTATAGTTTCTCTTGGAGGGGTTGCGAAATTCTTATCTCCTCCTATAGCAAGACTTCTATCTGTTGGAGGCCGATAAGGGCTGTCCATACCTTTAGGCACAATTACATCAGCGACAATGCTGCCTGCAACTATTATTTTTGGCTTTTCATCACAGAAGTTTGATGGGGGCGATAAGGTAATATTATCTAAAGCAAAAGCAACATTAGACACAAAAAGGGCTTGTATTAATATTACTGATATAACACGTAATATTCTCTTTTTAGATAACATATCTATAAGATAGCATACAATTGTGAGCTATATGTCACAGGAAGGTAACAATTGTGAGATTGTGATTCCTAACAAATTTGCACTGGTTACCGTATGTGTACACTGGAATTATTGATCTGTATGGTAAAGTAGGAGGTGGAAAGTGAGG
>JABMRN010000286.1 GCA_013202515.1 Candidatus Omnitrophota bacterium
ATCTCAATGCGAGGGGCAAAAACTCTCGCGCCTAAACTTTCAAAGATATCTTTTACGATGTCTCTCGCTACGGCAGAATGTTGATATAGAAATATCTTTGTCCCTTTAGGAAAAAATTCTTTCCCAAACGCGCTTCTATACCTATCTATATAAAGTTGGCCAGACACACCTGTATGACATTCGGCTCTTAAGAGCTGATTAAACTTAGACTCAAATTCTGCCTTAAAAGTTCCCTTTTTATCAAAAATTGAATCTTCGCTAGAATAAGCTTTTGTCCTTTCTTTTCTTACATTTTCCAAAATACCTGACTCGTCCGATTTTAATATCTCGCCCGTTCGCTTGGTGAACTTTATACCATTCCGATCCGCCGGTATATGACTGCCTGTAACCATAATACTGGCCATATTATTGCAGATTGCGTAATAAGCTAGAGCAGGACTCAGAACCTGCCCTTGATCATCTACTTTGCCACCCACCTCAGCAATAGCAGCCGCAACAGCCCTTTTTATCTTATATGTACTAGGTCTTCTGTCTCCAGCTAAAGCTACAGTATCACCTGTTTTGAATTCTCCGCACTGCTTAAGATAGGTAATAAAACCCCTGGCATTGACATAGCATTCCAGATCGGTCATATTAATGACTGTATCTCTCAATCCGCTTGTACCAAACTTTAATTCTTTAGTTTGCACATTCATATTTGTTAAATAGGGACAGACACTACTTTTAATAAAAAAGTAGTGTCTGTCCCTATATTTAAGCAGTTACTTACACCGTGCCTCTGCGCTCTTCGAGGCTCTTGCGAATTTCCTCGGCTTTTTGTTTTGTTATCGGTACTCGCAAAACAAAAATCATAGCGATAATAAGACCCACGACCGGCAAAGAGGCTAAACTGAATCGAAGACCTAATATGGTCTCTGGCGCCTGTACCTGAAGTTTCCAGGTAAACCCAGACCACGCAATAATAAAACCGCAAAGAAGGGTTCCGATTGCATTTCCAAACTTAAGAATATAAGAACCACAGGCGGTGAAAGAACCTTCCCTTCTGGTCCCTGTATTAAGTTCATCGAAGTCCTGGATATCTGCTCCAATTGCGGCATGCAACATCCACAGAGATGCCGCAGACATACCTATCAAGCCCGAAGCTACTGTTTGAAGCCACTGAATGTGAGGCGTATACAAAAACCAGGAACCTCCGTATCCACATATACCTACTACACAAGCTACTACTGCCGCTTTACGCTTCCCAATTCGATGCGCTAAAGTCGCATGAATGGGAACTCCTATAACACCGCCGATCATAAAGGCAAGCCCCATCCAAGACTGCCAATTATTTCCGGCAATCTCGTTCCCACCTGCTACATAAAAACGCGTGACGTAGTAACCTAGTGCCCCCACCATGCTGGTACCGAAAGTAAAAGCAAATCCCATGATCAGGATATAGCGAAACGGCACGCACCTAAGGGTTTCTCCAAGGGAACTTAATATTGAGATTTTCTTCTTAATTTTAACCACTACCTTTTCATAGTATCTCTCTTTGACTCTGAAGAAAATAATTATGGAAAAAATAGCCATTATCAGGCCCAACATTGATGTATAGACCCGCATTGCAAGAAGAGTATTCTGTTTCCCTGTCCCCGGAATAAGAAACCAGGCCAAAGTAGTAAATTTAAAAGCTAAAAAATTACCTACTTCTGAAACCTTTTGGGCCACGCTGCGAAAGGACATAATCGAAGTACGTTCTTCATAATCCGGCGACATTTCATTACCCAAACTATAGTATGGTATTGTAAACGCGCTAATTATAGGAATATATAAAAAGTTGGAACCTATCATATACCAAAATACAACAGAGATTCCAAGAAATTTAATGTCTACCCAGGATGGAGACATTAAGAATAAAACAGGTAAACAAAGACCACTTAAAATACCGGCTATTAAAATAAAAGGACGTCTGCGGCCATGTCTGGAACGTAAATTATCAGACAGCCATCCCACAACAGGATCAACAATAGCATCCCAGAATCGAAGCGATCCAACTACTATACCCACCAATCTCGGGTCAAGACCTAAATGCAAGTTAAAAACCATATAAGAAACAGCCGGATACAGCCAGAGACCCCACATATCAACTGCCGTGCCAAGAGAATAGGACGCCTTGGTGAGAAATGGAAGACGATCGCGCAGAGGTTTCTTCCCATTAGCAACATTCGCTTCTTGCATTATGTTTCCTCCGTTTTTCTCTTTACAAAACAATCTTAACGAAGACCGTGATATCTCTTTCCGGCATGACATGCATCGATAAGCCGTTGTACGCTTGTGGTAGCCACACATTGAACCGTATCAGCGCCGCCGTAATAAAGCTTAACCTCGCCGTTATCCTCCACCACAGCCCCGCAGGTAAACACCACACTGGGAGTTTGTCCCACAAGTTCGTATTGCTCTTCGGGGATCAA